>CAUJGC010000162.1 GCA_963169075.1 Myxococcota bacterium | reverse complement strand
CCAGAAGCTCCCAGGGAGCTTCTGGGTCGTCGCGGCACGACCCCTCCGGCCCCGCTTCGCCGATGAAGCGAAGCGGAGCTGGCGACGAGGGGCTCTCACCAAGCAGGAGCCTCTTCTCAGGGCGCCTGGCATCCCTGCTGTGCGAGCCCTCGGCAGATGTCGTCGGCCAGGCGTTCGGCGCCGTTGAGGTCGGCGGCGAAGACATGGAGGTGGAGGTGGAGGCGGTGGGGGAGGTTGGGGTCGGGGAGGAGGAGGAGGCGGGGGTCTTCACTGCCGACGCGCCAGGGGGAGCGGAGCGCGATCTCACGTGCTTGTTCGAGGAGCGCCTCCAGGGCGGAGCTCTCGGGGACGGGGAGGGTGAGGAGGCAGGGGACGCGTCCATCGGGGAGGGAGAGGCGCCGGAGGGGGGAGGTGAGGACGAGGGTGGCAGGGAGGACGTGCTGGGTGGTGTCGGAGGCTCGAAGGGTGATGGAGCGGAGTCCGACGCGCTCCACACGCCCGCGGAAGGAGCCGATCTCGAGGGTCACCCCGATCGGGATTTGGCGCTGGATCAGGAGGATGAGCATGGCGGCCAGGTCCATCCAGGGGCGGACGAAGGCCAAGGCGAGGCAGGCCGCGACGGCTCCCCAGGCGATGTCTTCGGAGGCGAGCCAGCGGGCGAGGAGGAAGATGGTCAGGAGGGCGGCGGCGCCGAGGGAGGCGACATGGACGAGCTGGAAGCGGGCGGCGCGCTCGGCGGTGAGGGCGGGGCTGTCCAGGGTGCGCGCGGCGAAGCCAACCCCGAGGAGGAGGGCGAGCGCGGCGAAGAGGACGAGTGTGCTCATGGACGTGCGCTGCTCCCGTTCATGCGATGAGTCCTCGCGCGCGGAGTCCGCGCGTCACGCCGTAGAGCGCCGAGGGGCGCAGCACGAGCAAGCCGGGGGTATGGAGCGGCGCGAGGAGGTGGGCGCCGCGTAGCTCCAGGAGGGCTCGAGCGGCGGCGGCGGGTGTGAGGCGTAGGAGTTCAGGTAGCGTGGCCTCCTCCAGGCGTCCGTGGCGGACGAGGGCGAGGGCGAGCACCAGGGCTTCAGGCGAGAGGCCGCGGGTCAGCGCGGGGAGGGCTCGCGGCAGGGGGCGTAGGCGAATCTGGGGGGTCTCTCCGTGCTCCTCTCCGCTGAGCATCGCCTGTTGGAGCCAGAGGTGCGCTGCCTCACCGAGCCGCCCTGCGGAGAGGTTGATGAGGCGCTCGAAGAAGAAGCGCTCGGGCTCCTGACTTGCAGAGCGCGTAAGGAGGGGGGAGAGCGCGCGCTCGGTGAGGGACCAGGTAGGGGCTTCGATCTGGAGACGGTAGCCGCTGAGCTGGTGGCGCGCCCGGAAGAAGCGCTCGGCGACCTCGGCGCTCAGGCGAGGCACCTCCAGCCGGCTGGTGGAGCGATCCTGGAGGCGGAGGAGGGGGTCGAGGTGGCTGAGGAGTGGGGCGGTGATCGGGAGGATCCAGCCGACGCTCTCGGCGGTGGCCTCAATGAGGCAGAGCAGCCCGCGGGCCAGCTCCAGGCGGGCGCGGGTAGGGAGGAAGGCCTGCTCTACTCCATCCAGGACGATGAGGAGGGGCTGGTCGCGGGAGCGGAGGAGGCGCAGGAGCTGCTCAAAGCTCTCCAGGCGGTGGCCTCCGGGGGGTTGGAGGGCGCGGACCCAGGCGGCCTCGTCGCGGTCCTCCAGGTCGAAGGCCGCGATGTGGAGGCGCTCGGAGTCGATCTGTGGGGCGAGGATGGTCTGGGCGAGGGAGGCTGGTGGATGTCCGGGCTCTCCGATGAGGAGGAGGCGGAGGGGCGCGCCAGCGCGCCAGCGCTCCAGCTCGTGGCGTAGCCCCACCTCCAGCTCGGGGAGAGCGAGCTGGAGCTGGTGCACGTCGAGGTGGAGACGGGTGAAGAGGCGTCGGTAGACGGGGAGCGTCTCCAGGTCATGCCGCTCAGCGTCGTCGACCGCCTCGCTGAGGGGTCTGGGGGACTCTAGCTCGGCCTGTTGGAGGGCGGCAGCGAGCTGATCCCACTCCCTCGCCAGCTCAGGCTGCACGCGATCTTTGAGGGCGATGGCGCCGGAGCGGGCCTGAACCAGCAGGGCAGCCAGGGAGGGGCTGGGGCGTACGGGCGCGGCGCGGCGCGCGAGCTGGCGTCGGACGGCCTCGACGTCCCGTGAGGCGAGGGGGACGAGCGCGGCGTCCAGCAGCTCCTGGAGCACCCGGTGGAGGTGTTGCTCCAGGAGCTGGGCGGCCTCGGCGTGCTTGGAGCGCGCGCGCTCCAGGCGGTCCCGTGCGCGCTCCAGGGCGCCTTGAATGGCCTCCAGGGGCGCGACGTCCTCGCCGCGCTCTTCGTCGGCCTCGTCGCTGGAGGCCTGCTGGGCGGTGAGGGCGTAGTAGCGGAGGATGGGGGCGAGCTGGGCCAGCTCCTCCAGGGTGGCGAGGAAGGTCTGACGCAGGCGCTCGGCGCCGTCATCAAGGGCGAGGGCGACCTCGGCGCTCACCTCCTGGTAGAGCCATGCATGAAGCTCAAAGCGGGGGAGGATTTGGTCGGGGCGGTCTTTGGGGTGGAGGGATGCGGCGAGCATGAGCGCGTCGGGCAGGGTGGCGATGAAGCGATCCAGGCTCTGGAGGCGCCGCTGGGTGTGCGTGCGGAGATCAGCGCGCTCGGCGGTGTGCTGGAGGCTGAGCGCTGTCTCGTGGAGCTGGGGCAACGCGACCTCGTGGAGCCAGCTGCGCCACGCCTGCTCGCGCAGGGCCTCCTCCCCGGCGGGGGTGCCGTCGGGGAGGTGGGCGGCGCGGACGCGCTCCAGCGCGGTGTTGACGTGGTCGACGCTGCGCTGGAGCGCGCCGAGAGCGCGACGGCTCAAGGCCTGACCGAACGAGCGCGAGGCGCCTCGCGCGAAGTCCTGGTAGAAGCGCTCGGTGAGCACGACCGCGCGCGCCAGGATGAGGTCATCGCGGGTCGCTGTCGCCTCGCGAGCAGCGGCTTCGAGCTGCTCGCGCAGGCTGCTCCGGGCGCCACGCGCGCGGTCGAAGGCCCGCGAGGGGCTGTAGTTGAAGCTGGGCAGCTCCCAGCCTCCTGCGCGGCGCGTGGCCCCGAGGAGCTGGTTCCAGGCGCGCGCAGCGGCGCGCTCCAGGCGAGCGGGGAGGGCCTCGACCGTCAGGGTGGCCTCGCGGAGGGTGGCCTGGGTGGCCGCCAGCGCCTCGCGCAGCGCGGCGACCTCATCGATCGGCGGCGCTTCGTCCGCCGGAGCGTGGATGGCGGCGTGGTCGGCGTGGTCATCGGCGACCGGGGTGGCCTCCGCAGCGGCGCGCTCGGCCTGGAGCCGCGCTTGCGCGATACGGCTCAGGGTTGCCAGGACGGGGGAGGGCTCTTCGGCCTCCTGGGCGGCGATGTAGGCTTCGACGTGGCTGAGGAGGAGGCTGACCTCGCGCCACCAGACGGCCCAGTCGACGTAGCGTTGCCTGGCGAGCTGCTGGGGCAGCTCCAGCGCGACATAGAAGCGCCAGAGGCGGCCCAGGGGCACCGAGCGCTCTCCAGGCCCGGCGAGCCACGTCCGCAGCCTCCGGCCCTGCTTCACCCAGGCGAGCATCCGCCCGTCCTCAGCAGCGGGCTCCCAGGTGGAGGCCTCGCGCGGCACCTGGAGCACGGTCTGGAAGGGCTCCAGGGTCTGCACAGCCTCCAGGGTCCGCTCCATGGCGGCCTCGTTCAGCGGGAGGGCAGGCGGCAGGCCGTCGAAGACGGGCTGGAGGCGCACGAGGAAGCGGCGGTGGGCCTCGCGGGGGGGAGCGTTTGAGTCGAGCAGCTCGGCGACCGCCTCCTCCAGCTGCGCGGTGCAGGAGCGCGCCAGCGTCGCGGCGGTCCTGGAGGAGGCCACCAGCTCGGCGGTGATGACCTGACGCAGCGCCTCAAGGCGCTCCTCCAGGGTGGCCTGGAGGGTGGCATCTTCAAACACCGGCGCCTGAAAGGTCGCCTCCTCCTCGGCGGTGCCCTCGCCGCTCTGGGCGGCGCTCTCGTAGTGGGCGGCCTGGCGCTGCTGGCGCTCGCGGGCCTCCGCAGTCTCTCCGACACGCTCCAGCGCGAGCTTCAAGAGCGGCGGGCCGCCGATGATGTAGGTGATCACGGTGGCGGTCACGATGGTCTGGACCTCGACGCCCCACTGGGGGATGCGCTGCGCGATGATCGCCGCGAGGACGAGATCGACGCCGCCCTGGCTGAAGAAGCACATCCAGAGGTAGCGCTGGGAGTCCTCGCTCGCCTTGGCGAGCTTCGCGCCGAAGCGGATGGAGCCGTAGAAGATGAGCGTGCGCGCGGCGACCAGGGCGAGCGTCAGGGGCAGGTAGCCCTCCAGCGCCACCAGGTTGAGGCTCGCCGCCTGGGTCATGAAGTAGACCACGAAGACGGGCAGCGAGATCTCCTCCAGGGCGTGGATCAGCGTGTGCCCATGGCGAGAGAGGTTCTGTACGACGAAGCCTGCGGTGAGGAAGGCGAGGAGCGTCTCGGCGTGGAGCGCCTGGGACACGAAGGAGACGGCGAAGATCATCCCCACGGCGAAGAGGAGCAGCTCCCGCTTGACGAAGCGCAGGTAGAGGATGAAGAGGCCGCCTGCGGCGGCTCCGATCACGAGGGCCCAGCCAAACTCGGCGAGGATCGCGGGCGCGAGCTTGACGAGGCCTGCGAGCTGGAAGCCCTCGGGGCTCACGAGGGTCTGCGCCACCGCCACCAGGACGAGGAAGAGCGCCACCAGCGCGAGGTCGGCCACCACGACGATCCCGAGGACGAGGGTGGTGAAGCTCCCCCTGGCCTTCACGTCCTGGAGGATGGCGATCGTCGCGGCGGGGCTCATCCCGCAGGCGAGGATCGCCAGGAGGAGGGCCACGGCGAGGTGGTGCTCAAAGGCGAGCCCGTCGAGGAAGGGCATCCACCCGGGCAGAAAGCGTGCGATCAAGAGGACGAGGCCGGTCACCAGCGGGAGGGTGACGACGAAGCAGGCGATGGTGATGGCGAGCGTCTCTTTGAAGCCTCGCTTCAGGTCGCTGATCTTGAGCTCTCCGCCGCCGATCGTGCCGATGACCCCGACGGCCATCGTGTTGATGAGGGCGAGCTGCTCGATGACACCGTCCCCGAAGAGCGCCCAGCCTGCGTCTCCAAAGACGATATGCGCGAGCTTCGGGCCGAAGAGGATGCCCGCGGCGAGATAGCCCAGGAGCGCGGGGAGGTTGATGCGTCGAAAGAGCGTCCCTGAGGTCCAGGCCGCCAGGAGGATGAAGCCGGTCGCCGCCAGCGCGAGGCTCGGGGTGCCGCCGCCCTCGGGGACGACGAAGCCCAGCCCGGCCATCAAGGCGAGGAGGATCAAGAGCACCAGGATCTGCCACATTCAGGCATCCTCGAGATCAAGCTGGGCCTGAAGCCGACTCGTCGGCACATCGGCTGCGTCCAGGAGCCAGCGCCGGGTGAGCCGCCACGCCATGATCTCGGAGACGAGGAGCGCGAGGAGCAGCGCGGCATACGCGGCCTGGGCCAGCGCCGTCGTCGAGGCCAGCCGGTAGTCCAGGAGGATGGCGACGCTGACCCCACCTGGAGCCAGGAGCGCCCTGGCGGGCGCGGGCCGCCCTGGCATACGGAGCAGTGGGCTGGCCGCTGCGCGGCCAGCCAGGCGGAGCGCCAGCCACGGCAAGCCGAGGAGGAGCATCCACGCGGCCTCCGGCGTGCTCCAGGCAACCCCGGCGAAGAAGAAGAGCAGGATGGAGAAGGGCTTCTGGTTGTTGGCCAGCAGGGCCTGGACGCGCTCGGCGTGGCGCGAGGTGACCTTGAGGAAGAGGCCCACGACAAAGTTGAGGAAGAGCGTGGACATCCCGAGGGCGACGGCCGCGCCGCTCGTAAAGATGATCATGCCGATCAGGACGGCCAGCAGGTGCTCTTCGTCCAGCTCGCGTCGGAGGAAGGTGGCGAAGACGCCGCCGAGGAGCAGGCCGATCCCCAGCTCGATCCCCACCCAGTGCCACGGCAGGATCTGCAGCTGCTCCAGCCCGGCGAAGGAGGCAGGTCGGACGAGGATGAGCCCGAGGGCGCCGATCGCGGCTGCCGACGCGAACGCGCCTGCCTGCGCGGCGAAGCGCGGGGCCTCGCCTTTTGCCTGGAGGGCCGCGGCGAGGAGCTGCACGGGGCGCGGGTCCGAGACGAGACCCACGCAGGCGCCGATGAGGAGAATGTGGACGAGCTCGGGGTTGGCCTCCCCGCTGCTGAGGAGCGCGAGCCCAGCCCAGGGTACGCCGAGGAGGACCAGCGCGGTCATCCCCGAGGTGACCCCAGCGGCCTTCAGGGCGCGCCGGTCCAGGGCGTCCAGGCCGCGCATGGGCACCGTCAGCCCGGCCCACAGGCCGATAGCGCCGATGCCCAGCGAGAGGAAGGGTGAGAGGAGCTCAAAGGTGCCTGGCCCGATCCACCCCAGCACCGGCCCGGCCATGATCCCCAGGACAAGGTATTCGATCCCGGTGATGAAGCCGAAGCGTCGCTCCAGCCAGTTCACCACGAGGTGCGTGACGATGTAGGCTACCGCGATGATCCCGATCAGGAGCAGGACGGTGGAGAGGGGCTGTCCGCTCCCGCCGCCTGCGGCCCAGGCCGTGGCAGGTGAGAGGCCCAGCATCGCCGCCAGGAGGACAGCCCAAAGCGGGCGTGGGAGCAGGGGACGTCTGCGCATGGTCACCTCGGCGGCGCGTGGGGGCCAAAGAGCAGGCGTCTTGAGAGGACGCCCAGGAGCCGCGACTATAGACCAGCCACGGCGCGGCTTCAAGGCGTCGCGTGCTCCAGCCCCAGGCGTATCAGCTCCAGGACGTCGGAGCGGTAGTGGTCTTCGTAGGTCGGGTCAAAGACGAAGCCCCGGATCTGGAGGCGGGCGTGGAGGGGGGCGGAGAGGTCGGTGTCGAGGAAGACGGCAGGGGGGCGCCGAGGCGAGGCGAAGCGGGAGACGGCGGCGGCGTTGTAGGCGATGGAGCGGGCCTGGGTGATGGGGATCTCCTGGGGGATCTGGAGGGTGATGGTGACCTGGGCGTCTTTGGTGTTGGGGGTGACGTTGGAGGAGGCGTGGGTCAGGAAGTGGACGTTGGGGATCTCGACGATGTGGCCGGAGGTGGTGGCGAGGGCGACCGAGCGCATGCCGATCTTGCGGACCTCGCCTTCGTGGCTCTCGATCTGGATGACGTCCCCGACCTGGAAGTCACGATCCACAGCGAGGATGACGCCTGCGATGACGTTGCGGATGAGGTCTTGCGAGGCGAGGCCGAGGCCGAGGCCCAGGGGGACGGCCACGACGAGGGCCTCGATGGGGTTGGCGCTCAGGAGGGAGTAGGCGGCGAAGCCCAGGGCCACGGTCCAGAGGGCGAGGCGGATGACGGGCAGCCAGCGGTGGAGCCAGACCAGGCGGCTGGTGCGGCGGAACTCGCGGGGGAGGAGCAGCTCCAGCAGGCGCGAGAGGATCGCCGCCGTCAGGAGCGCCAGCCCGATGGAGACGACGCGGGCGATGAGGTCGGGCGCGGAGAGCACCTCGGAGAGGTCCTGGATCAGCTCTTCCATGAACGCACCTCCTCAGAGCATGTTGCGGGCGCGCAGGTGGCGCGCCACAAGGGGGTAGAGGATCTGACGCAGGCGGTAGGTCGGCTCGCTGCCGGGGGTGATGTGCAGCAGGCGGAGGTTGAAGAGGTGCTGGAGGTTCGCCAGCGCCTTGTCGGTGTCCACGCGGAAGATCGCGCCATACTCCCGCACGGTCAGGCCGTTGTGGAGGATGACGTTCGCCAGCACCAGCAGCTTGTGATCATCAAGCGCGTGGAGCAGCTCCGTCTGGAGGGGCTGGAGCGGGAGGATGTCGAGCGTGCTCGTCTTCTCGCTCTCCACGCGCGCGGCGCGGAGCCAGAGGAAGATCGCCATCATGGGGTTCCCGTGGGACGCGCCGTGGATGGCATCAAAGAACGCGCGCTGCGCCAGCCCGTGCGTGTCCTGGGCGCCGCCCAGGGCGCGCCCCAGGAGCGCCTGGATGCGCTGGAGCCCTGTCGGCGGCTGGTGGAAGCGCAGCTCGTAGCCGGACATCCGGTGGCGGGTCAGGATCAGCTCCTCGACCTCGGCGCGCGAGAAGGGGCGCAGGCTCAGGTGGTGGGTGAAGTGCTGGCTCATGTGGACCACCATGTCGAGGTAGTCCCAGGCGTGCCGGTCCATGCAGAGCACCCAGAGCACACGATCCCCCGTCTCGGTCACCAGCTGGAGGAAGTGCTCCAGCGTCCGCAGCCCCCCGAGCGAGCGCAAAAAGAGGTTCTCCGACTCCTCGATCACCACCACCGAGCGCTCCTTGCGGGAGCGGATCGTGGCCTTGAGGGACTCCAGATCCAGGTTCCGGCGCCCCCCCGCGATGGCGCCGAACTCCTCGATCAGCGCGCCGTCCTCGCGGATGGTGTGGCTGAGGCGCCGCCGCACCACGCTCATCCCCTGGAGGCGCGAGCGCAGCATGTGATCGATGAACGAGGAGCGCCCCGAGCCGGGCTCTCCGATGATCGCCAGCGATGTGAAGTTGCCGTGGAGCCACTGCTCGACGCCGTGGTTGAAGCGCTGCACCAGCTCGGGGCGACCGACGAAGAACTCGGGCACCTCGTTGGGGGTGGGGGCGAAGAGGCGGCGGTAGATGTTGGGCAGATCCTCGCGGCCCCACACGTCCAGCACCGTGCCGACGTCCACCGCCTCGGCGTCCAGCTCCGGCAGGAGGCCCTGCTCCAGCTGGAGCTGACGCTGGAGATCGGTGACCATCTGCTCGCGCAGCGGGTTCGGGAGCACGTCCACGGCGCGCTGGAGCCAGCCGCGCAGCCGTGAGAAGGCCGTCCCCGCCCCGTCCCGCGCCTCCGAGGCCGCCGCCGAGAGATCCCGCTGCGCCAGGAACGCGCGGATCTGCGTCGGGGAGCTCTTGAGCAGGAGCGAGCGCACCTCGCGCGCCTGCTTCACCGTCTCGTTGAGGATGAGCCCCTTGAGGTTCTGGCCGTTGGCGTCCACGTGGCGCACCAGGCCGTCCACCCGCTCCAGCGCCCGGTCCAGCCCGCCCACCGCGAACTCCCGCGGCAGGCGGATGCCTGCGTAGGTCACCTTGCCCCGCTCATCCCGCAGCGGCTCCTGCGGGATGAAGCGACGCGGCGAGCGCGAGGGGAGCGCCGAGGTCTGGGGCCACTCGATCTCCTGACCGGGCGCCTCCAGCTCCGACATCGCCGCGTCCAGGTTGAAGCCGATGACGTGCCCCAGCTCCATGAGCCCGCGGGAGGTCTCCTCGATGAGGTGCCCCAGGCGCAGCTCCACATCCGAGAGCTGCACGCCGATCTCGCGCTCCAGCACCTCCCGCAGGAGCGCCTTGGCGGGGATCTCCGCCAGCTCCACGGGCCCGGGGAGCCCGGTGCTCTCGTCGCACGCCATGAGCGGCTCGGGCAGCACCAGCGCCACCTCCCGCGCCTCCTCGATGATCGTGTCCAGCCCCTTGAAGAGCAGCCCCAGGATGTCCGCGAAGCGGCGCGTCTCCTGCGCCTCCTCCATGTCGGTGAGCGCCGTGGAGTGGATGAAGCTCAAGAGCAGCGTCCGCTGCCGGGCGATGAGGCGGCGGACCTCCTCGGGGTCGGCGCCCTCCACCAGCGCGCTGTCGATCTGCGTGCGCGTCTCCAGCACCCGCTCCCCCAGCTCGATGGGGTAGTAGGAGAGGATCGAGAGGAGCTGATCGTCGGTGGCCTGGAGGGTCGCCGCCAGCACCCCGCGCAGCCGACCCTGGGTCCGGGCGATGTCCAGCTCCACCAGGAAGCGCCCCGCCAGGCCCCGGTTGTAGGTCGTCCACTGGCGCAGCGTCTCCAGCATCCGCTGGCGCTGCTGGCGATTCTCGTCGAAGAGGCGCGAGGCCCGGAAGCTCCGCTCCCGCAGCTCGACGGTCCCGGCCCGCTGGCACGCCTCCACCAGCTGACCGTAGGGGCGCGCCAGCAGCTCCTTGGTCTGGAGGCGCAGCTCCTCGTGGAAGGTCTCCAGATCCTGCGCCACCAGCTCGCCCTCGGTCTTCAGCTCGGTGACCCGGCCGCTGAAGAAGGCGATGAGCTGGTCGATGGCCGACTCCCGCGGCGCCGCGCTCTGCGGCAGCGGCTCGGCGCGGAGCGCCGACTCGATGGCCTGGATCACCTGCGCCGGATCGCTCAGGCTCTCCAGATCGGCGTCGGGCGCCTCCAGCGCCGGGCGGCGGTGGCTGGCGGACGGCGAGCGCGGC
>CAUJGC010000161.1 GCA_963169075.1 Myxococcota bacterium | reverse complement strand
TTTTGGGGTTTGCTCCCGGGGGGCGCGTGGGGGTGGGGGGGGGGGTGGTGTTGGGGGGGGGGTTGGGGGGGTTGGGGTTGGTCCTGGGGGGGGGGGGGTGGTGGCGGTAGAGCCACTCCTGGTAGGCGGAGCGCGGCATGGCGTCGAGGAGGCGCTGGAAGGCGTCGTCGTCGAGGAGGCCGATGCGCCAGGCGGCCTCTTCGGGGCTGCCGATGATGAGGCCCTGCTGGGACTCGACGGCGTGGACGAAGGAGGCGGCGTTGAGGAGGCTCTCGGGGGTGCCCATGTCGAGCCAGGCGATGCCGCGTCCCATGGGCTGGACGCGGAGGTTGTGGGTGTGGAGGTAGGTGCGGTTGAGGTCGGTGATCTCCAGCTCGCCGCGTGGCGAGGGCTGGAGGGTGGCGGCGCGCTGGGGGGCGCCGGGGCTGTAGAGGTACATGCCGGGGACGGCCCAGGAGGAGCGGGGCTGGGCGGGCTTCTC
Organism: Myxococcota bacterium; assembly: GCA_963169075.1. Taxonomy (GTDB): domain Bacteria; phylum Myxococcota_A; class Bradymonadia; order Bradymonadales; genus CAUJGC01. The sequence goes on along the minus strand of CAUJGC010000161.1, from coordinate 3,096 downwards.
TTCGAGGGAGCGGGCGGTGAAGGTGGCGGGGTCGAACTCGACGACGCCGTAGGCGCGGGGGTCGGCTACCTGGTAGGCGAAGATGGTGGCGCCGCCCTCGGGGTGGTGGGCGATGGCGTCGCGGAGGAAGTCGAGGCGCCCGTAGATGAAGTTGTCCCCGAGCATGAGGAAGGCGGGGCGGTCCTGGAGGAAGGGTGCGGCGATGAGGAGGGCCTCAGCGATGCCTCGGGGCTGGTCCTGGGTGGCGTATTCGATGCGGAGGCCCCAGGCGTGTCCGTCTCCGAGGAGGTCTTCGAAGCGGGGTCGGTCCTCGGGGGTGGTGATGAGGAGCAGCTCCCGGACGCCCGCGAGGATGAGGGTCGTCAGGGGGTAGTAGATCATGGGCTTGTTGTAGATGGGCTGGAGCTGCTTGCTGGCGACGCGGGAGAGGGGGTAGAGGCGGGTGCCGCGTCCTCCGGCGAGGAGGATGCCTCGGGGTGGGTGGTTCATGGGGCGTCCTGGGGTGGTGCGTCGCGGTGTTGATACCAGCGGGTCTGGAAGTCGCGGTGCTCGGGTGAGGTGACGGCGTCGATCCAGGCGGTGTGGTGGAGGTACCAGGCGACGGTGCGCTGGAGTCCGTCTTCGAGGGTTGTGCTGGGGGTCCAGCCCAGCTCGCGTCGCGCGCGGTCGATGTTCATGGCGTAGCGCCGGTCGTGTCCGGGTCGGTCGGTGACGAAGCGGACGAGGGGTCGGGAGTGACCCGGAGGCCTGTGGAGGTGCTGGTCTACGGCGTCGAGGGTGGCGTGTACGAGGTCGATGTTGCGGACCTCGCGCTCTCCGCCGATGCCGTAGGTGCGTCCGGGCTGGCCGCGCTCGAAGGCGGCGAGGAGGGCGAGGGCGTGGTCTTCGACGAAGAGCCAGTCGCGGACGTTGAGCCCCTGGCCGTAGACGGGGACGGGCTCCTGGCGGAGGGCGCGGGTGATGACGACGGGGAGGAGTTTTTCGGGGAGCTGGGCGGGGCCGTAGTTGTTGGTGCAGCTGGTGATGACGACGGGGAGGGCGAAGGTGTGCGCCCAGGCGCGGGCCATGTGGTCGGCGGCGGCCTTGGAGGCGGCGTAGGGGCTCTGGGGGTGGTAGGGGGTGTCCTCGGAGAAGGGGGGATCGTCGGGTCCGAGGTCCCCGAAGACCTCATCGGTGGAGACGTGGACGAAGCGGACGTCTCGCCGGTCGCCCCAGGCCTGGCGTGCTTGCTGGAGGAGGTGGACGGTGCCCTCGACGTTGGTGCGGACGAAGGCGAGGGGGGCGTCGATGGAGCGATCGACGTGGCTCTCGGCGGCGAGGTGGAAGACGCCGTCGGGCTGGAAGGTGTCGAAGACGTGTCGGAGGGCGTCGGGGTCGGTGATGTCCGCGCGGACGAAGACGTGCCCCGGGTCGTCGCGGAGGTCGTCCAGGGTGACGGTGTGCCCCGCGTAGGTCAAGGCGTCGAGGTTGATGAGGCGCCAGCCCGGTCGCTCGCGGCGGAGCACCCGGACGAGGTTGGAGCCGATGAAGCCCATGCCGCCGGTGATGAGGAGGGTGCGGGTGAAGGTCATGCCTGCTCCAGCGCGCTCAAGAGGCGCCGCGCGATGCTCTCGGCGTCGCCCGGCGTCAGGTCTGCGTAGAGGGGGAGGCGCACGAGGCGCGCCGCCACGTCCTCGGTGTGCGGGAGGTGCTGCTGTCCTGCCCCGGCCTCGTGCGGGGCCCGGTGCAGCGGCTCATAGTGGGACGTCGCCTTGACCCCCGCCGCCGCCAGCCGCCGCAGCACGCCGTCGCGGTCCACCCCGGGCGGCGCCAGGAGCGCGAAGACGTGGGCCGGGTGCTCCAGGCCCTCCGGGATCGTCTGGAGCGTGAAGCCCAGGTCTGCCGCCCGGGGCGCCAGGACGCCGCGGTAGGTGTCCCACGCCGCCCGCCGCGCTCGCTGGATGGCGTCGGCGGCGTCCAGCTGGCTCACCAGCAGCGCCGCCAGCACCTCCGACGGCAGATAGCTCGATCCCGTCGCACGCCACGTATACCGGTCCACCTCGCCGCGCAGAAAGCGCGAGCGGTCGGTGCCCTTCTCCCGGAGGATCTCCGCCCGCTGGCGCATCGCCGGGTCGTTGATGACCAGCGCGCCGCCCTCCCCGCAGCTGAGGTTCTTGGTCTGGTGGAACGAGAGCGCCGCCAGCGGCGCGAAGGTGCCCAGCGGCCTGCCCCCCAGCCGCGCGAAGAGCCCGTGCGCGTTGTCCTCCACCCACGCGATCCCCCGCGCCGCGCAGCACGCCGCGATGGCGTCCATGTCCCGCGAGACGCCGCCATAGGGCATCGCGAACACCGCCCGCGTGCGCGGCGTCAAGGCGGCCTCAAGCTGCGGCAGCTCCATCGAGAAGGTGCCCGGGTCGAGGTCCGCGAAGCGGAGCGTCGCCCCCCGCAGCGCCGGCGCGTTGGCTGTGGACGAGAACGTGAACGAGGGCAGCACGACCTCATCCCCCGGCCCCAGCTCCAGGAGCAGCGCTGCCAGCTCCAGCGCGTGCGTCCCCGAGGTCGTCAACAAGACCTCCGCCCCGTCGAGGTGCTGGCGTAGCTGCTCGTGCGCCCTCCGGGTGAAGGGTCCGTCTCCGGCGAGGTGGCCCGAGGCGAGGGCCTGCTCGATGTAGGCGCGCTCGTTGGGTGCGCGGTAGGGTCGAGAGAACGGGAACATGCGGTCGTCGGCTCCCAGGCGGTCGGAGGAGGCTTCCAGGGGGGAGTGTAGCCGGGTTTGGGTTTGGGGTCGAGTATCGGCGACCCCCCCGGGGGCGTAACGTCCAACCCTCCGGGATTGGCCGAACGCCCCCGGCCCCCCCCGTGACGGGGGGGCACCGCCGCTGGGACGGGTGGCGAGCGTAGCGAGTGGATGGCGAGCGTAGCGAGCACAGGGCGAGCGTAGCGAGGTCGGTGCCCCCCCGGAATCGGGGGGGCCGGGGGCGTGCGCCGGGCGATAGCCCGGCGTTACGGCCCCGGGGGGGTCGGCAGGGGCAGGAGCGGGGAGTCGGCGCCGTCGGGTGGGAAGGCGTGCTCGGGTCCGGCGGCGTGGTGGTGGTGGGGTCGGGCGTCGGGTGGGAG
>CAUJGC010000160.1 GCA_963169075.1 Myxococcota bacterium | reverse complement strand
GGTGCGTGGGGGGCCCGCCGGGGGCCAGGGGTGCCGCGGTGGCCGCGGACTCGGCAGGCGGTGGCGCCGACGCTGCGGCGGGCGGCGCCGTGGTCGGGGAGGGCTGCGGGGGGGTCGGGGGGGACGCCGCGTCCCTCCAGGGTGTCTTGTCCGAAGGCGCCGCAGCCGCGCGGGGCGCCTGCGCGGCAGGCGCGGAGGTGGTAGAGGGCGGCGTCGGCGGGGTGTGCGGCGCGCTCAGCGGCGTCGAGGCAGGCCTGGGGGTGTTCGAGGTCGCAGGCGCGCTCCAGGAGGGCGTCGCCTTCGGCGCCGGGGAGGTCGGCGGCGAGGCGTCGGCAGGGTTCGGGTTGGCCACGCTCGCAGGCGACGCGGCGCCAGGCGTGTCCCTGGAGGGCGTCGTCGAGGTGAGGGGAGGCGAGGAGGAGGTCTGCGAGGGCCTCGCAGGCGGGCGGGTCGAGGAGGTTGCAGGCGGCGCGGTAGAGGGGGGCGGCCTGGTCGGCGGGGAGGTCGTCCGCGAGGCGTCGGCAGGCGGCGGCGACGCCGCCCTGGCAGGCGCGCTGGAGGAGGCGGCGGGCGTCGTCGGGGTCGCGGCGGGCGCCCCGGCCCGCCTGGAGGAGCGCGGCGAGGTCGGCGCAGGCGGGGAGGACACCTGCGTTGCAGGCGGCGCGGTAGAGGAAGGCGGCGCGGAGGGGATCGGCGGGGGTGGCGACGGCCTGGTCGTAGAGGCGCCCGAGGAGGTGGCAGCTGACGGCCAGGCCGCCGTCGCAGGCGGCTTGAAGGCGGGGGAGGGCGTCCTGGGGGGCGTAGGGGGCGCCGTCGCCGCGGAGGCTGAGGAGGGCGCGGTGGTGGCAGGCGAGGGCCCAGCCGCGTGCGCAGCCTTGAACGAGGCGGTCGGCGGCGTCCGGGGCGCGGAGGTCGGCCTGGAGGCAGGCGTCTTCGGTGGGGAGGGGGCAGGGGCGGGGGGCGTCGGCGGGGGCGGGGAGGTGGGCGCAGGCGGCGGGCTCTCCGAGGGCGCAGGCGCGCTCCCAGAGGAGGAGCGCGCGGGGTCGATCGGGCGGGGTGGCCTGGAGGGCGCGGGCGGCGGCGTGGAGGCAGCTTGGGGCGTGATCGGCCTGGCAGGCGTCGAGGAGGCGGGCGGCGGCGTCGGGGGTGGGGTCGTGGGCGGCGTCGAAGCCGCATCCGGCGGCGACGCCGTGCTCGCAGGCCCGGGCGCCGAGGCGCCGGGCTTCGGCGGGGTCGGCCTCGACGCCGTAGCCCGCTTCGAGGAGCGGGGCGAGGTCGGCGCAGGCGCCGTGGGCGCCGCGCTCGCAGGCGAAGCGGAGCAGGGCGGCGGCTTCGCGGGCGGGCCAGGGGGTGTCGCCGCGCGGCGCCCGGAGGGCGGCGCGGCCCAGGCGCCAGCAGCCCTCGGGGCTGCCCAGGGCGCAGGCCTCGCGTTGGAGGCGCGCGGCGCGCGCCGGATCGTCCTCCAGGAGCGCGGCGTTCCAGCACCCGGCGCCGTCGCCCAGGGCGCAGGCGCGCTCCAGCGCGGCGCGCCCGTGGGGTTGCGGCAAGGCGAGGAGGCCAGCCTCGCGGCAGGCGGGGGCGTCGCCCAGGGCGCAGCCTCGGGTGAAGAGGCGCTGGGCGTCGGCGGGGGCGCCGCTGCGCTGTCCGGCGCTCCGCTCCCCCAGCCAGCGGCAGGCGGGGCCGTGGCCGTCGTCGCAGGCGCGGGCGGCCAGCGCGGCGGCCTCCTGGGGGTCGGCTTCTCCGAGCGCGCCGGCCTCTGCCTGCTTCGCGCGCTCCAGGCACGCCGCGCCGACGCAGGGCGTCGGCGTCGCGGGTCGAGCGGGCGCGCCTGCGGCGCAGCCTGCCAGGAGGAGGGCGACAAAAAGTGATCTCCAGGGTGTCACACCCGCGACGAGCTGACTCCAGCGTCGAGGCTGCTGGCGCGCCGCGCCTCGGTGGATGCGAGCTGCTTGATCTCTCCCCATGTTCCGCTCTATACTCGAAGAGGTCTGTGTTGTGTTGTTCGCTGGATGAAGGCCTGAGAGATGAAGACCTTGAGACGCAAAGCTCGCACCCCCCACCTGCTCACCGCGCTCTTCGGCGCGCTCCTCCTCGTGGCTTCGCTCCCGCTCTCGGGCTGCGTGATCCTGACCGAGACGTTTCCGGGGCCTGACGACAAGCCGGATAACAACGCGGCGAGCAACAACTCAGCGAACAACTCAAACAATAACGTAAATAACAGCGTAAATAACAGCACGGTCAATAACAACCCGGCGAACAACAACCCGGCGAACAACAACCCGGCGAACAACAACCCCGGCAACAACAACCCCGTCAACAACAACCCCCGCACCTGCGAGACGGGGTGCCTGGAGCTGGCCGCCTGCGTCGGCGAGGGCTGGGAGGCGCTCTTCCCGGGCGCCGCAGACCCTGCTGCGGCGTGCGTCGCGCGCTGCGAGGAGAACGCCTCCTGCACCCCCGAGCCACCCTACCACACGACCGCCTGCCTTGCCCTGGCGGCTTGCGTCGCGCCCCCCGAGGCGCTGACGCTCTGCGCCGACCTCGACGCGCTCTGCGGTGAGGGCTCCGGGGACGCCGCAGCGCTGCTGGCGTGCCTCCTGGACGCGCCCTACGCCCAAACAGCGGCGACGCCGCCGCTCGGGGACACGCAGGAGTGCTACGCCGAGGCCCTCCGCGCCGCAGCGGAGGACACCGAGGAGGGCGGCGACGCCTGCGCGACCTTCCTGGAGGCCCGCGCGCTCTGCGAGGGCCCCTCGGCAGAGTGCGTCGAGCTCTGCGGGCTGCTGGAGATGAGCTGCACCGAGGAGCGCGCGGTCTACCCCGACGCCGAGAGCTGCTACGCCGCGTGCGCCCTGCTCCCGCTCGGGGAGAGCGACGAGCAGGGCGTTCGCTGCCGCATCCTCGCCGCGCAGCGCGCCGAGGCCGAGCCCGAGCTCTACTGCGACGAGGCGGTCTGCGACGAGTGACCCCCCCGGCACCGTTCCTCCTGAGAGCGCAGCGAACAGGAGGAACGGTGCCGGTCCCCCCCGTGACGGGGGGACACCGACGGGTCGCTGGGGACGGGGGCGACGGTTCGCTGGGGACGGTTGGGTTCGGGGGGGCGACCCCTGGGGCTGCGGGCGAGCGCAGCGAGCGGGCGAGCGCAGCGAGCGGGGATCACGGCGGTGCTCCCCCGTCACGGGGGGAGCCGGCTCCGTTCCGCTGCACGAGCGTAGCGAGGGCGGCGGTTACGGAGCCGAGGGGGTTGCGGCTCGGCGGGAGCCAGGGGTGACTCAGCGCCCGGGGCGTGCTAGGGTGCGACCTCGCCTGGACCTGCGCGGTCCGTTGATGGAGCTGTCTGCTGATGTCATCACGTCGTCCTGTGTCTCTGGTTGTCCCCGCTGGGGTGCTCTGGCTCACCGCGCTGCTGGTCCTGGCTGCGGGCTGTGACGAGGACCCCCAGCCTCCCCCCTCCACTCCGGCAGAGGATGCGGGCGGCGACGCTGCGGAGGATGTGGGCGGCGACGTCGGCGGCGAGGACGCCGCAGACGACGTCGGCGCGGACGTCGTCGAGGAGCCTGCGTGCGAGGAGGTGGACCCGGCGGCTCCTGGGCGCTGCCTCACCCCGGCGCAGGGCGGGATCACGCCGGAGGGGCTGGACGTGCTGGTGGCCGCTGGCGAAGGCGAGGTCCGGCTTGGGGTGGTGAGCGACGAGACCGGAGGGATGGGCGGCGTCGAGAGCACCTGCAAGCGGGGCGACTATGTGCTGGTGAACCGGTTGGCGCGCTTCTGTGTGGAGGGTCAGCTCAGCTCAAACCGCCTCTTCTTCGACGGCGGGCGGCTGGTGGACGCGGAGCCGGTGGACGCGCCGACGCCTGCGGGGCAGACCGGGCGGGATCGGCTGGATGTGCTCTCGCCCTTTGTGTCGCTCCAGGTGGGCTCGGCAGAGCGCATCGAGATCGTGCGGGACGGCTCGGACGGGCAGCTGGCGGTGCTGCGGGTGAGCGGGGTGCTGGAGCCCTCGGCGTACCTGGCGGGGATCGTGGGGCCGTCGCTCTTCCAGCGCCGCGCCTTGAGCGTGGTCACCGAGTATCGCCTGCGCCCGGAGCGGCGGGATCTGGAGGTGGTGACCTTCATGACCAACACCGGGGCAAGCTCGATGAACATCCAGAGCGGCGATCTGCTCTTCTGGGGGGACACGATCCAGTCGTTCTTCCCGGGGAGCGGTTCGCAGCCGCCGCCTGGCGCGCAGGCCGTGCTGGGCTTCGGCGCGGGGGTGGCCTATGGGATGGTGTACGATGCGCCCTTCACCTCGGTGGAGATCCCGGGGTTGAGCCTGCCGGCGTCGCCGCTCCTGGCGCCCCTCCGGGCGCTGCCGAGCCAGGCGGAGGCGGTGCTCCTGCGGCGCTTCGTCGTGGCTCCCGACGTGGCGGGGCTCCTCGACGTCATCGCGACCACGGCGCCGGAGCACCCGCTGGCGCAGCCCTATGTGGAGGCGTCGGCGGTGGTGACCGAGGGCGGAGCGCCGTCGCCGGGGGCGCTGGTGCAGGTGACGCCGCTGGGTGAGGACGGGACGCCTGGGGCGCTCTGGATGGCGGATCGGGCGGATGAGGCGGGGCGGGTGCGCCTCCGCCTGCCTGCGGGGCGCTATCAGGTGCTTGCGGTGGGCGCGCTGGGTCAGGAGCTGGGCGCGTCGCTGGACACAGCCGACGCCGCGCGGGAGGTGACGCTGGCGCTGCCGGGAGGCGGCGCGGTGCGCGTCGCGGTGGAGGCGTTCGAGGGTGAGGCGGCGCCTGCGCCCTCGCCTGCGCGGCTGATCTTCCGCCAGGAGGGGCAGGCGGAGCGTCGCGTGATGGTGCTGCGAGGCGAGCGCACGGTGCGGCTCCCGGCGGGGCGCTGGAGCTACGAGGTGTCTCGGGGGCTGGAGTACACGGCGGTCCAGGGCGAGGTCGAGGTGACGGAGGGCGGCGAGGCGTCGCTGGAGGCGACGCTGGAGCGGGTGGTGCCGACGCCGGGCTTCGTGTCGGGGGAGTTCCACCAGCACGCGACGGCGAGCCTGGACAGCGAGGTGCCGGTGGTGGAGCGCGTGCTCTCGAACATCGTGGAGGGTGTGGACTTCGCGGTGGCCTCGGATCACGACATCGCCACCGAGTTCCAGCCGGTGATCGAGGAGCTGGGGGCGCAGGATCTGATCGCGTCGCTGGCGGGGACGGAGGTGTCGCCGCTCTTCGGTCACTTCGGCGCGTACCCGGTGCGCGCGGATCGCTACCTGCCGGGTCGCGGCGCGCTGATCCTGTCCTACAAGGACGCGTCGGGGGCTGTGGCGCGCTACGAGAACGGGGAGGAGCTGATCGCGGCGATGCGCGACGAGCTGGGCGCGGAGCTGATCCAGAGCAACCACCCCCGCGACAGCACGGGCTACTTTGACGACTTCAACTGGGATCGGGAGCAGCCGGTGTCGAGCGCCGATCCGGGCTTCTCGGTGGCCTTCGACACGATGGAGGTGATCAACGGCCCGGAGTGCGAGCAGCTGCGGGACTGGTTCGCGCTCTTGAACCAGGGGTATCGGGTGGTGGGCGTGGGGAACAGCGACACGCACAACCTGAGCAGCCCGGCGGGCTTCCCGCGCAACTACCTGCCCGCGCCCTCGGACGCCCCGGCGGAGCTGACGGAGCGGCAGATTATAGATGGGATCAAGTCGGGAGATTCGGTGATCTCTGCGAGCGCGTGGCTGGAGTTCGGGCCGGATCGTCCGGGGACGCCGGGGGGGCGCCGCCCGGGGCAGCTCATCCCCGGCGGGTCGATCCAGGTGGAGGTGCGGGCGCTGACGCCGCCGTGGGCCGAGGTGAACCACCTGGTGGTGATCCGCAACGGCGAGGTGATCGAGCGGCTGGAGATCGGCGCGGGCGAGGCGGAGATCGTGGACTTTGATGCGCCGGTGACGCTGGAGGTGGGCGATGAGGGGGACGCGTGGTTTGTGATCATCGCCTACGGGGACCGTCCGGCCTCGGCGGTGTATCCAGGCCGTCAGGTCTTCGCCATCGCCAACCCCTTCTTTCTGGACTCGGACGAGAACGGGGTGTTCGACGCTCCGGGGCCGGGTCCGCTCCCTGCGGAGGGGATCCCCCTCTGCGACTGACGCGAGCCGAGGACATGGCCGAGACGATCTTGATCGTGGATGACGAAGCGGACCTGCGGCGCCTGGTGGACTTCAACCTGCGGGCGTCGGGCTTTGAGACGCTGCTGGCGGCGACGGGGCGGGAGGCGTTGCAGCACATCGAGGCGACGCCGCCCGATCTGGTCTTGCTGGATCTCATGCTGCCCGACGTGCAGGGCAAGGACATCTGCCGCCAGCTGAAGCAGGACCCGCGGACGCGGCACATCCCGGTGATCATGCTGACGGCGCTGGGGGATGAGATCGATCGTGTGGTGGGCTTTGAGCTGGGGGCTGACGACTATGTGGTCAAGCCCTTCTCGGTGCGCGAGCTGACGCTGCGCATCCGGGCGATCCTCAAGCGCGCGGTGCCGGGCTCGGAGCCAGAGCCGGACAACATCCTCTTCGGGCCGCTGACGATTGATCTGACCCGCCACCGGGCCTGGCTGGAGGAGGAGGAGCTGACGCTGACGGCGCTGGAGTTCAAGCTCCTGACGACCTTCGTGAAGCGTCGCGGGCATGTGCAGACGCGGGAGCGCCTGCTGGATGATGTGTGGGGGATCGACGCGGGGGTGACGACGCGGACGGTGGACACCCATGTGAAGCGGCTCCGCGAGAAGCTGGGGCAGATGGCGGCGTGCGTCGAGACGGTGCGGGGGGTCGGCTACCGCTTCGCGGAGTCACCCGACGGCGATGCCTGAGCGGCTGCGGCTCGCGGCGCCCCGGGGGAGGCTCTTCCTCTCGGTGCACCTGCGTCAGCTGGTGATCTTCCTGGTGATCCTGAGCGGGACGATCCTGGCGGCGGCGCTGCTGGTGGCGCGGCTGGGTCATGATCGGGTGATGGAGCTGGGGCGTGCGCAGCTGCGCCGGGAGGCGCAGCTGATCGCGCGGGCGGCGCTCCACCACCGCGCGGCCCCCGCGCCGATGAGCTGGCAGGATGAGGCGGCCTACTTCGGGGATCGGGCCGCCCAGCGGGAGTTCCCCTATGTGGTGGGGTTCTTCGACGCCTCGGGGGCGCCGCTTGGGCACTCGGATCCGACGCTGCTGCCGGGGGCGACGCCGCCGGAGGTCGCGCTGGCGCTGCGTCAAGGCGAGGGGAGCGCGGTGCGTCCGAGCGCGACGCCCGGAGACGGGCGGGAGTTCCTCTATGTGGCGCTGGCGGTGGAGGGGGCGCCTGGGGGGCTCGCGGCGGTGCAGGTGGGGCGCTCGACCCAGGCCTACCGGACGACGATCGACGAGCTGACGCTGGCGATCCTCTTCGGCGCGGTGCTGGCGCTGCTGGCCTCGGTGATCACGGGGCTGCTCTCGGCGCGGCTGATCGCGCGCCCGGTGGCGTGGATGAGCACGCTGGCGCAGCGGATGGCGGCGGGCGAGCCGCTGCGGATCGACTCCAGCCGGCAGGACGAGCTGGGCGTCCTGGCGGCGTCGATCAACTACCTCTCGGATCAGCTCACGGCGCGGATCGACCAGGCGCACAACGACAAGGTGCTGCTCTCGACGATCCTGGACGGGATGGCGGAGGGGGTGATCGTGGCGAACACCCGCGGCCAGGTCGTGCTGGTGAATCCGGCGGCGGTGAAGCTGCTGGAGCTGGGCGCGCGGGCCGAGATCGAGGGCCGCCCGGCGCAGGAGCTGGCGACGCCGCCCGAGCTCTACGAGGCCATGAGCGAGGCCATCGCCCAGCGCCTCCCGATCCACCGGGATCTGACGCTGCACCAGCCGACGCCGATCCACCTGGCGGTGACGGCGGCGCCGACGCGGGAGGGGGACGCGGTGATCGGGGCGGTGGCGGTGATCCACGACATCACGCGGTTCCGGCTGCTGGTGCGGGTGCGCCGCGAATTCGTGGCGAACGTGAGCCACGATCTGCGGACCCCCATCTT
>CAUJGC010000159.1 GCA_963169075.1 Myxococcota bacterium | reverse complement strand
TGGCTGAAGTACCAACCCGAGACGGAGGCCGCAGGGAGCATGGCGAAGGACTCGGTGAGGGTGATGCCGGCGGTGTTCGCCACGTCAAGGAGTGTCCAGATCTTTGATTTCTCGGTGTGGTCGGGGCAGGCGGGGTAGCCTGGCGCGGGTCGGATGCCCTGGTAGCGCTCTGCGAGGAGGTCCGGGTGGGGGAGGGGGTGGGGCTGGGTGCCCAAGGCGAGGCGCGCGTGCTGGTGGAGGTGCTCGGCAGCGGCTTCGGCCAGGCGGTCCGCGAGGGCCTTGAGGAGGATGGCGTTGTAGTCGTCGTGCTGGGCCTCGAAGCGGGCGACGTGCTCGTGGAGGCCGAGGCCTGCGGTGACGGCGAAGGCGCCGAGGTGGTCGGGGAGCTTGGTGTGGAGCGGGGCGACGAAGTCCGCGAGGCAGCGGTAGGGGGTGGCGTCGTCGGGCGGGGCCTGCTGCTGGCGGAGCATGCAGAGGCGGGTGAGGAGCTGGGTGCGCTGGGGGTCTTTGAAGAGGAGGATGTCGTCGCCGTCGCTGTGGGCGGGGAAGAAGGCGTAGACGCCGCGGGCCTGGAGCCAGCGCTCGCGGACGAGGCGGTCGAGGAGGGTCTGGGCGTTCTCGTAGAGCTCGCGCGCGGTGGGTCCGTAGGTGGGGTGGTCGAGGAGGTCGGGGAAGCGGCCGCGCAGCTCCCAGGTGTTGAAGAAGGGGGTCCAGTCGATGAAGGGGACGAGGTCGTTGAGGTCGAGGTCGAAGGTCTGGAGGCCGGCAGGGGGTGGGTTGGGGGGGAGGTCTTCGGGGTGCCAGGTGATGGGGATGGGGCGCTGACGGGCCTCGTGGAGCGGGGTGATGCGGGCGGCGGCGCGCGCGGCGTGGACCTCGCGGTCGCGGGCCTGGGCCTGGCGGTTGGCGTCGTCGAAGGCGGGGCGTTCGTCGGGGTTGAGGAGGGCGCGGGCGACGGGGACGACGCGGGAGGCGTCCTGGACGTGGACGGTGGGACCGCTGTAGGCGGGGGCGATGCGGACGGCGGTGTGGCGTCGGCTGGTGGTGGCGCCGCCGATGAGGAGGGGGAGGTTGGCGCCGGTGCGCTCCAGCTCGCGGGCGACGTAGACCATCTCGTCGAGGGAGGGGGTGATGAGGCCGCTGAGGCCGATGGCGTGGACCTGGCGCTCCTGGGCTTCGCGGAGGATGTCGGCGGCGTGGACCATGACGCCGAGGTCGATGATCTCGTAGCCGTTGCAGGCGAGGACGACGCCGACGATATTCTTGCCGATGTCGTGTACGTCGCCTTTGACGGTGGCGAGGAGGATGCGTCCGGCGGCCTCGCGCTCGCCGGCCTCGGTCTCCATGTAGGGGAGGAGTGAGGCGACGGCGCGCTTCATGACGCGGGCGCTCTTGACGACCTGGGGGAGGAACATCTTGCCGGCGCCGAAGAGGTCCCCGACGACGTTCATGCCGTCCATGAGGGGGCCTTCGATGACGTCGAGGGGGCGTCTGGAGGCGAGGCGCGCCGCTTCGACGTCCTGGTCGATGAAGTCGGTGAGGCCGTGGACGAGGGCGTGCTTGAGGCGTTCGCGGACGGGTGCGTCGCGCCAGGCGAGGTGGGTGAGGGGGTCTTTGTCGCGTCCCTGGACGGTGGCGGCGAAGGTGAGGAGGCGCTCGGTGGCGTCGGGGCGTCGGTTGAGGAGGACGTCTTCGACGTGGGTGAGGAGGTCGGTGGGGATGTCCTCGTAGACGGCGAGCTGTCCGGCGTTGACGATGGCCATGTCGAGGCCGGCCTGGATGGCGTGGTAGAGGAAGGCGGCGTGCATGGCCTCGCGGACGGTGTCGTTGCCGCGGAAGGCGAAGGAGATGTTGCTGACGCCGCCGCTGACGCGGACGCCGGGGCATGCGGCCTTGATGCGCCGGGTGGCCTCGATGAAGTCGAGGGCGTAGGTGTTGTGCTCCTCGATGCCGGTGCCGACGGTGAGGATGTTGGGATCGAAGATGAGTGCGGCGGGGTCGAAGCCGTGCTGCCGGACGAGGAGGTCGTAGACGCGGGCGGCGATCTGGACCTTGTGGTCTGCGGAGGTGGCCTGTCCGCCTTCGTCGAACATCATGACGACGAAGGCGGCGCCGTAGCGTCGGACGCGCTCGGCCTTGGCGAGGAGGTCGGCCTCGCCTTCTTTGAGGGAGAGGGAGTTGACGATGGCGCGTCCCTGGACGCACTTGAGGCCCTCCTCGATGACGGCGAAGTCGGAGGAGTCGATCATGACGGGGATGCGGGCGATCTCGGGTTCGGCGGCGATGAGGTTGAGGAAGGTGCGCATGGCGGCGCGGGAGTCGAGGAGGGCCTCATCCATGTTGACGTCGAGGATGTTGGCGCCGCCGCGGACCTGATCGAGGGCGACCTGGAGGGCGCCCTCGAAGTCGCCGCTCTTGATGAGGCGCGCGAAGCGCCGGGAGCCGGTGACGTTGGTGCGCTCCCCGATGAGGGTGAAGTTGGAGTCGGGGCGGAGGATGAGGGGTTCGAGGCCGGCGTAGGCGGCCTGGGGCGGGCCCGGGGCGGGGAGGGGTCTTGGGGGGAGGTCGCGGACGGCGTGGGCGATGGCGCGGATGTGCTCGGGTCGTGTGCCGCAGCAGCCGCCGACGATGTTGAGCCAGCCCTGCTGCGCGAAGTCGCGGAGGTGTGCGGCCATGGCGTCGGGGGTGAGGTCGTAGCCGCCGAAGGCGTTGGGGAGGCCTGCGTTGGGGTAGCAGAGGATGGGGACGGTGGCGATCTGGGCGAGGGCTTCGAGGTGGGGGCGCATCAGATCGGGGCCGAGGGCGCAGTTGATGCCGACCGCGGCGAGGTTGGCGTGTGCGGTGGAGATCCAGGCGGCTTCGAGGGTCTGCCCGGCGAGGGTGCGCCCGCTGCGGTCAACGATGGTGAAGGAGGCGAAGACGGGGACGCGTCGCTGGAGGAGGTCGAAGGCCTCCTCGATGGCCATGAGGGCGGCTTTGAGGTTGAGGGTGTCGATGCTGGTCTCGGGGAGGAGGAGATCGACGCCGCTCTCGAGCAAGGCGAGGGCCTGCTCGCGGAAGGCGTCCTTGAGCTGGTCGAAGGTGGCGGCGCGGGCGGCGGGGTCGTTGACGTCGGGCGAGAGGGAGAGGGTCTTGTTGGTGGGGCCGAGGGCGCCGGCGACGAAGCGGGGTCGCTGGGGGTCGCGCGCGGTGGCCTCGTCGGCGGCCTGCCTGGCGAGGCGGGCGGCGGCGCGGTTGAGGTCGGTGACGAGGTGTTGGGTGTGGTAGTCGGCCTGGGCGATGGCGTTGGCGTTGAAGGTGTTGGTCTCGAGGATGTCGGCGCCGGCGTCGAGGAAGCGTCGGTGGATCTCGAGGATGACGTCGGGGCGGGTGAGGACGAGGAGGTCGTTGTTGCCCTGGAGGGGGTGGGGGTGATCGGTGAGGAGCTCGCCTCGGAAGTCGTCTTCCTGGAGCCCGAAGGTCTGGATGGTGCTGCCCATGGCGCCATCCAGGATGAGGATGCGCGAGCGGAGCGCGTCGAGGAGGGGTGAGGTGTGGAGGTGGGGTGGTGTCATGGCGCGTGCTCCGGGTGGGCTTGGGCAGCGCAGGCGCGGCCTTGGCGCGCTGCGTCAAGAGGTATAGCACGATCTGGTGATCTTTGTTGCCCTGGCGGCGATCCGGGGCGACAATCCGGGGTGCTTGGGTCGTCCTGTCCGGCTTGGCGTCGCGTGGTGTGTCTGGAGTGAGGTCTGGGGGTCTATGGGTCGCGGAGCATCCAGCGGTGGAGGTTGGCTCGCTCGTCTCTCGGGGTTGAGCTGGGGGCTCGCGCTGGTGCTTGGCGTGCTGGCGTTGGGGCTGGGCGCGCAGGTGCTGGGGTGGGGGCCCTTTGGGTGGAAGGCGTGGCTCCTGCCGTGGGTGGGCGGCGAGCTGGGCAGCCTGGGCGACGCGACGCTGGCGCGTTACCAGGAGCGGGCGGCGCCGCTCCAGACCCGCCAGGCGGTGGACGTGGCGTCGGGTCGTCTGGCGTCGGGGTTGGAGCCAGCGCCGACGAGCCCGGAGGGGGTGGCGCGGCTGCTTGGGGCGCTGCGTCGGGATGGCGCGTTTGAGCGAGCGGAGGGGGTTTTGGCGCGTTCGCGTCAGGTGCTTGGGGATGCCTCGGCGTTGGACGCGGAGGAGGTGCGGCTGCTTTTGGCGATGAACCGGCCCGAGGCGGCGCGCTCGGCGGCCTGGTCGGCGGTGGAGCGTCACGGCGGGGCGTCGGCGCCTGGTCCGGTGCGTGCGGCGCTCTGGGAGACGTTTCGGCAGGACCGGGACTTTGATGATGGGCGGCTCTTGACGCTCCAGGCGGGTCGGGATCTCCAGGCGCTGGTGGAGAGCCCGCGCTTGGGTGGGGGGCTGGAGGCGACGACGCCGAGCGGCGAGGTGGCGATCTTTGTGCCGGAGCGCGAAGGTGGGGGGTATGGGCACTGGGGTGCGTTGGCGGGGCTGCGGCTGTGTCGGCTGCTTGGGTGCGCGCTGCACGTGCCTGACGCGCGGCTGGCGAAGATCGAGCCGAACAACCTGAGCTTCCTGCTGAAGCAGGGCGGCGCGGCGGCGCCGCCGGGGGTGCGGCGCCATGATCGGGACGGGGCGTGGGTGTCGGGGGCGTGGGTGCGGCTGCACCGCTCGGGGCAGGGTGCAGGGGTGCGGCTGGGTGAGCCTGCGCTGCTGGAGCGGCTCTTGAGCGGGGAGGCGCCCGCGGAGGCGCCGGGGAGCGCGGCGGCGGTGGTGGAGGCGTCGGGCGGGGGCGAGGAGGCGCGCGGGGCGGTGGGGGAGCGGAGCGCGGCGTGGCTGGCGGGGCAGGTGAGCGACGCGTGGGTGCTGGCGTACCTGCTGCGGGCGCCGAAGGAGCCGGAGGTGTCGCCAGTGACGCCGCTTGGGGCGCAGCCGGTGTGGCTGCTCGGGGCGTTTACGGGGGAGGAGCGGAGCCTGGAGCCGCTCCAGCGGCTGCGCCCCGAGACGGCGCGTGGGCTGCGGCTCCTGGACCCGGCGGAGGCGGGGCCGTGGCTCTTCCCGGGGAGCGGCGAGGACGCGGCGAAGGCGGAGGAGGCGGCGGGCTTCTGGCGGCGCCGGGAGGCGCTCCTGCGGCACGTCGAGGCGCTGGAGGCGCGCCGCGGCGCGGAGGCGCTGCTGCCGCGGATGGCCGAGAAGTAGAGGGGGGTCTGGGGGCGGCTCGCCCCCAGCCGCCGGAGGGGCCGCCGCGCAGATAAAACCAAGCCAGCAGAGACAAAAATTTTGGTGGGTTTTGGG
>CAUJGC010000158.1 GCA_963169075.1 Myxococcota bacterium | reverse complement strand
CCGGCGGCCAGGGGTCAGTGACCCCTGGACCCCTTAGATCTCCTGGCGTCGCGCGAGCCAGTCGCGGACGGCGTGGCCGGTGCCGAAGGGCCAGGGGCGGAGGCGGTGCGGCGGGACGCGGCGCAGGTCGGCCAGCTCCGGCCCGAGGGTGACCTCGCCTTGGGCGATGACGTGCCAGCAGAGGAGGACCTCGTTGCGCTGGGGGAAGGCGTAGGCGCCGATCCAGGCGGCGATCTCGCCGTCAAGCCCAAGCTCCTCGCGCAGCTCCCGCAGGATGGCGTCCTCCGGCGTCTCGTCGCGCTCCAGGAAGCCCGAGACGAGGCCGAACCAGGTCTCCGGCCAGCCGTGGTTCCTGACCAGGAGGATCTCCCCCTCATGCTCGACCAGCGCCGCCACCACAGGCGTGGGGTTGTCGTAGTGGACGAAGCCGCAGGCGTCGTCCGCGCAGCGGAGGCGCGCGCGCTCCCCGTCGTGGTGTGAGGCCAGCGGCGCGCCGCAGCGCGAGCAGAAGCGGGGTGGGGTCATGGCGTCCTCGCAGCGGGTGCGGTAGGAGGTGGGTGCCGCGCGCGTCGCGGCGTCACCACACCTTGAGCCCAGGAGCGTCTCTTATGCAACGACCACGCGCGCTGATCACCGGAGCCTCCGCAGGCCTCGGACGTGACTACGCCGCCCTCTTCGCCGCCGACGGCTACGACCTCATCCTGGTGGCCCGCCGCCGCGAGCGGCTGGAGGAGGTGGCGGCGGAGGTGAAGCGCCTCCACGGCGCCGAGAGCCTGATCCTGGCGGTGGATCTCCAGGAGGCCGGGGCGGCGGCGTCCATCGCGGCGTCCGTGGAGGCCGCCGGGCTGGAGGTGGAGGCGCTGGTGAACAACGCGGGGTTCGGCTCCAACGGGCGCTTCTGGGAGCAGCCCCTGGAAGGCGAGGTGGGGATGGTGCAGGTGAACGTCCTGGCGCTGGTGGAGCTGACGCGGCGCCTGCTGCCCGGGATGGTGGCCCGCAAGCGCGGGCGCGTCTTGAACATCGGCTCGACCGCAGGCTTCCAGCCCGGCCCCTACATGGCGACCTACTGCGCCACCAAGGCGTTCGTGAACCACTTCACCGAAGCCCTGGCCTACGAGCTGGAGGGCACCGGCGTGACCGCGACGGTGCACTGCCCCGGCGCGACGCTGACGGAGTTCGGAGACGTGTCCGGGAACGGGCAGACCCTGCTCTTCCGCCTGAGCCCCGCCTCCTCCCGCGAGGTGGCTGCGCACGGCTACGCCGCCATGAAGCGCGGCGCCTCGCTGGTCGTCCACGGCGCCATGAACACCCTCGTCACCCAAGCCAACCGCCTTACCCCTCGCCGCGTCGTCCGGGCGATCGCGGCGCGGCTGCTCCGCCCGGCGGAGTCATGACGCGCTGCGCCATTCCTACGCCCAGGTAGCTTTCTGGGCTTGCGTTGGCGAGGCGAGGGCGCTATTTCCTACGCAGCGGTAGGTTTGACGCGCCGCGTCGGGCGCACAGCCCCTGGAGGCCTATGATCACCCCTGACGACCCGCGCCTGATCGGGCGCTCGAAGCTGATGACCGGCGTGGATCGGCTGATCTCGCAGGTGGCGCCGGGGGCGACGACGGTGCTGATCCGTGGGGAGTCGGGGACGGGTAAGGAGCTGGTGGCGCGGACGATCCACGCGCGCTCGGGGCGCGCGTCGGGGCCCTTTGTGGCGGTGAACTGCGCGGCGCTGCCGGAGTCGGTGGTGGAGTCGGAGCTCTTCGGGCACGAGAAGGGGGCGTTCACGGGGGCGATCCAGCAGCGCTCGGGGCGCTTTGAGCGGGCGCACGGGGGGACGCTCTTTCTGGACGAGATCGGGGATCTGCCGCCTGCGATCCAGGTGAAGCTCCTGCGGGTGCTCCAGGAGCGTCAGATCGAGCGGGTGGGCGGGAGCCGCCCGGTGTCGATCGACGTGCGGGTGGTGGCGGCGACGCACCAGCCGCTGGAGGGGCTGATCCAGGCGGGGAGCTTCCGGGAGGACCTCTATTACCGGCTCAACGTGTTCCCGGTGCACCTGCCGCCGCTGCGGGATCGGGGGGCGGACATCCTGATGCTGGCGGACTTCTTCGTGGAGCGCTTCGCGCGGGTCCACAACAAGGAGATCCGGCGGATCTCGACGCCCGCGATCGACGCGCTGATGGGCTACCACTGGCCAGGGAACGTGCGGGAGCTGGAGAACATCATGGAGCGCGCGGTGCTCTTGAGCGTGGATCGGGTGATCCACAGCCATCACCTGCCGCCGACGCTCCAGACGGCGGAGGCTTCGGACACGCAGCTCCAGGGGACGCTCCAGGGGATGCTGGACGCCTACGAGCGGGAGATCCTGCTGGAGGCGCTCAAGTCCCATCGGGGCAACTGCGCTTCGGCGGCGCGGGCGCTCGGGGTGACGGAGCGGGTGATGGGGCTCCGGGTGCGGCGGTACGGGATCGACTGGCGGCGCTTCCGGCGGCTGGAGGCGTCGGGCGAGGAGGACGATCCTACCGAGATGTAGGAACGGCGCCATGTGCGCTGCGCTGCGGTGTGGCGCCGTGTTGAAAAGCTCTTGATCTTCGGGTGGATGCGTTCGTGGCATGGCGTGTGCTTCAGGGCTCCTGCGGAGCGGCGCGCTGGGCGCTGCGCAGGCCATGAAGCGGAGGTCGAGAGAGGACATGGGGAACGAGGATCAGGCGCTCTTTGTGGTGAACAACACGTGGATGCTGGTGTCGACCATCCTGGTCTTCATCATGCACCTGGGCTTCGCGACGCTGGAGGCGGGGCTGGCGCAGGCGAAGAACACGGTCAACATCCTGTTCAAGAATGTGTCGATCCTCTCGATCGGGGTGCTGACCTACGCGCTCTGCGGCTTCGGGCTGATGTATCCAGGGGAGGCGTATGCGGGGGGCTTCTGGGGGTTCGCGGGGTGGGGGATCGGGACGGGGGCGGAGGGGGTGACGTCGGCGTACAACCCGGCCTACACGTATTGGACGGACTTCCTCTTCCAGGCGATGTTCGCGGCGACGGCGGCGACGATCGTGTCGGGGGCGGTGGCGGAGCGGGTGAAGCTGAAGAGCTTCTTGATCTTCGCGACGCTCTATGTGGCGGGGGTCTACCCGGTGGTGGGGATGTGGCACTGGGGGAAGGGGTGGCTGTCGGCGCAGGGGTTCCACGACTTCGCGGGCTCGACGCTGGTGCACTCGGTGGGCGGGTGGGCGGCGCTGGTGGCGGTGTGGCTGCTGGGGCCGCGGCTGGGGCGCTTCGGGGCGGACGGGACGCCGAAGGTGATCAAGCCGCACAGCATGCCGCTGGCGACGATCGGTGTTTTTCTCTTGTGGTTCGGGTGGTTTGGGTTCAACGGGGGCTCGGTGCTCTCGGCGGACCCGGGTGCGGTGTCGTTTGTCTTTGTGACGACGACGCTGGCGGCGGCGGCGGGCGGCGGGGTGGGGGCGATGATCTCGACGTTCACCCACAAGCGGCCGGATCTGGGGATGGCGCTGAACGGCATTTTGGCGGGGCTGGTGGGGATCACGGCGGGGGCGGATGTGATCAGCCCGGGGATGGCGGTGGTGGTGGGCGCAGGCGCGGGGGTGCTGGCGGTGCTGGCGACGCTGGGCATGGAGCGGCTGCGGCTGGATGACCCGGTGGGGGCGGTGCCGGTGCACCTGGTGGGCGGCGTGTGGGGGACGCTGGCGGTGGGGATCTTCGCGCCCGGGAAGAGCCTGGTGGCGCAGCTGATCGGGATCGGCGCGGTGGGGGCCTGCTGCGTGCTGGCCTCGGCGGCGCTCTTGATGACGCTGAAGGTGACGCTGGGGCTGCGGGTGTCGCAGGAGGAGGAGGAGCTGGGGCTGGATCTGGGGGAGCACGGCGCGGAGGCCTATGCGGAGCTGACGGCGCAGCCTGTGGCGGAGGCGCCGTAGGATGGGGGGTTCGGGGGGGGGGGGCCCCCCCCCCCCCCCGCGGCGGCCCCCCACCAAAAATAACAAAAAAAAAAAAAGGGTTTTTAGGTGTTGTGAGGTGGGGGAGCCGCGGGGGG
>CAUJGC010000157.1 GCA_963169075.1 Myxococcota bacterium | reverse complement strand
TTTTTTTGGGTTTCGGGGGGCCTCCGGCGGCCAGGGGTCAGCGACCCCTGGACCCCATTTTTTTCAGGCGAAGAGCGCCGCCAGCGAGGCGTTGTAGGGGGCGCGCGCGACGCCGCGCTCCGTGATGATGCCCGTCACCAGCGAGGCCGGGGTCACGTCAAAGGCCGGGTGACGCACGAGGATGCCGTCGGGGGCCAGCTGGCGCTCCCCGACGTGGGTCACCTCGCGGGCGCTGCGCTCCTCGATGGGGATCGCAGCGCCGTCTGGCGTCGCCAGATCGATCGTCGAGCAGGGCGCCGCCACGTAGAAGGGGATCTTGTGGTAGTGGCAGAGCACCGCCAGGTTGTAGGTGCCGATCTTGTTCGCGACGTCCCCGTTCGCCGCCGTCCGATCCGTGCCGACGATCACCAGATCCACCTGCCCCTGCTGCATGAAGAAGGCCGCCATGGAGTCCGTGATGAGCGTCACCGGGATGTTGTCCTTGCGCAGCTCCCAGGCCGTCAGCCGCGCGCCCTGGAGGTAGGGGCGCGTCTCGTCGGCGTAGACCATCTCGACCTTGCCCTGATCCCAGGCGCAGCGGATCACCCCGAGCGCCGTCCCATACCCGCCCGTCGCCAGGCCGCCCGTGTTGCAGTGGGTGAGGATCCGCGCCCCCTGCGGGATCAAGGCCGCGCCGTGGCGCCCCATCGCCAGGTTGTTCTCGATGTCCTCGTGGTAGATGGCCTGCGCCTCGGCGTGGAGGCGCTCGATGGCCTCATGGGGGGTGAGGTGCGCCGTGGCTTCGACGGTGCGCTCCATCCGATCCAGCGCCCAGAAGAGGTTGACCGCCGTCGGGCGCGTCGCTGCCAGGAGCGCCCGCACCGCCGGGAAGGTCGCGGCAGGGTGGAGGCCCTGCGCGGCCGCCTCCCGCGCGCCGAAGACGACGCCGTAGGCCGCCGCGATCCCGATGGCCGGCGCCCCGCGGATGATCATGGCGCGGATGCTCTCGCCCACGCCTGCGTGGGTCGTGTAGCGGTGCTGGACCTCCTCCAGCGGGAGGCGCGTCTGATCGAGCAGCTCCAGATAGCCGGTGAGCGCGTCACCGAGCCAGCGCACAGGGGTGACCTCTGTCTTCAATGTTCTCTCCTTGAGGGATCAGCCGAGCGTCTTGCGCCCCACCGGGGGGTTGGCGTCGCTGCCGATCACCCGCCCCTGCCACACCAGGGTGAGGTTGGGCGAGCGGACAGGACGATCGCTGGCGACCGTGTTGTGTGCGATGGGCGCGGCGTCCTTGACGACGCACGCGACGCTGTAGGCAGGCGCCTTGTCGAAGCTCCCGATGAAGAGCCCGCCGACGCCGCGCGCCGCCGAGTTGTCCTCGATGCGGCACGCGGCGATCGCGCAGACAAAGGGAAGCTCCAGGCGAGGGTGCTGCTGGAGGGAGTCCACAAACGAGGAGGTCATCGTATAGAACGCCAGCCCGCCGGAGTCACCCTTGAGCGCCCGGTTCCCCGTGATCTCGCACCCCTCCAGGACGCGGAGCGAGGAGTTGCAGAGCGCGAGGCCGCCGCCGCGGTAGCTCGCGGCGTTCTGGTGGATGCGGGTGTGCTCCAGCTTGACCCGCGCCCCGACCGTGGCGTGGATCGCCCCGCCCTCGCTGTGGTGCGCCCGCGCGACGTTGCGCGTGAGGACGCAGCGGCGCAGCTCCAGGTGGGCCATGCGGAAGAGCGCCAGCGCGCCGCCGGACTCCTCCGCGCTGTTGTTGATGAAGTGGACGTGGCTCGCGCGGAGCGCCGTGGTGCCCTCTTCGTCCTCGAAGCCGCAGAGGAGGACGGCGCCGCCGCGGAGGGCGCTGTTGGCGACGACCCGGGCGCCCTGCCCGTCTCCCTCCATCTGCACCAGCGCCGCAGCGGCGTAGACCGCGCCGCCGGCCCCCTGGGCCTGGTTGTTGGTGAGCTGCACGTTGCGCATCATCACCTCCCCCTGGCGGATGAAGACGCCGCCGCCGTGCCCGTCCTCTCCGCTCCACCCCGCGCTGGAGGTGGCCGGGAGGCCGCTTGGGCACTCCACCCGGTTGGCCTCGATCCGGCACTGGAGCAGCTCGGCCCGCCCGCGGGTGTCCTCCAGATAGAGGCCGCCGCCGGCGGTGTGGGCGACGTTGTCCTGGATGATGCAGCCGTCCAGGTGCACGCTGGACTGGGTGGCGTAGAGGCCGCCGCCGCGGGTCGCCGTCGCGTTCTGGTAGATGAGGCAATCCTCCAGGAAGACCACATCCACGTCGGCGCTGCCGCCGCTCTGGAGGAGCTGCACCCCGGCGCCAGGCTCGGAGGCGGTGTGCCCCACCACCGCGCAGAGGCGCAGCGTCACCCGCTGCGAGCTCTGCACCCGCACCCCGATCCCCGAGGCCGACGTCGCGGCCTCTCCCAGGAGCGCCCGGCCGACCAGGTGGACCCCCATTAGAGTGGAGTCGGAGGCATGGGAGAGCTCGACCACCGCCTCGTCGGCCTCGGCGTGGGCAGGCAGCGCGATGACGACGTGGAGCGCGGTGTCCCGGGGCGCCTGGCTGGCGAGCCAGGCGAGGCGTCCCTCGCGGGTGTCCTCCAGGGGGACGGCGTCGTTGACCATCATGGTGTTGGGGGGGAGCTTGACCTGCTCGCGGTAGACGCCGGGCAGGAGGCGCACCTCCACCCGCTCGCCGCGCTGGGCGTAGCCGCGCACGCGAGCCAGCGCCGGCTCCAGCCCGAAGAGCGGATCGTGCGCCGAGCTCCCCGAGCCTGTCCCGCGCGTCCCGGCGCTCAGCGGAGCGACGTAGAGGCGGCGCACCCCGGTCTCCATCGCCGGGATGAGGGATTGATATCCCGCCGCCAGCGGCACCGCCGAGGTCGCCATCCGCTCGCCCAGCGCAGGCGCCCGCAGCGCAGCCTCACCGAGCGAGGAGCCCGGGGAGGGGGTCCCCGCAGGCACCTCCGGCGGCGCCTCGCTCCCGGCGAAGAGCGCGTCGAAGTCGATGCCCTCCCCGTGCTGCTCGGCCTCTTCGTCCTCGACCTCCCAGCCCTCCATGTCCAGGGTGAAGGGGTCGTCGGCGGGAGGCGGCGGCGCGGGCGTCGCGGGCGCCCCGAGGCTGGAGCTGCCCCGGAGGCTCTCGTCCGGGTTCAGGTCCACGTTGTCGTAGCCCAGGATCATCTCCATCGCGGAGCGCTGCTGGGCGCTCTCGGAGAGCGGCGCGCCCATCGCCCCGGCCCGGTCCACCAGCTCGTCCACCGAGCCGAGCCCCAGCGCCTCCAGGTGGGGGCGCGCCGCCGCGGCGCCGGCGGCTGGCGCCGGCACAGGCGCAGGGCGCGCGCTACCCAGGGGCGGCTCGGACGCCAGCACCGGCGCCGGGACCGGCGTCTTGTGACGCGGCGCGGCGTGCTCCCCCGTGATCCGCACCTCCGTCAGCGAGGTTGGCATGAACATGTCGTCGATCGCAGCGCTGCCGGTGGGTTGCAGGTCCACCTCGATCGGCGCGGCGATCGCCGCGTGGTGCCCTGTCGCCCGCGACGCGCCGCCAGGCGTCGCGGGCTTCGGCAGCGCCGCGTGCTGCCCCGTCACCCGGTAGCGCTCGCCGGGGGGGATCGCCTGCTGGGCCCCCGTCCGGCGCGACGCGCTGGCGTCAGTCGGGCGATCCACGGTCGTCTTGATCGCCCGCGAGGCGGTGGAGCGCTCGCGCACCCCCTGACGCCAGGAGGGCCCCACGAGGCGGTCCAGCGCCAGGAGCAACACCCCCAGCCCGAGCACCCCCAGGAAGCCATAGTAGACCGGCGTCGGGTCGCTGAACGAGCTTGTCTCCACACAATAGCTCGTCGCGCTCCCCATGAACGAGAAGACCCCTGTCGCGCCCTCGCCGCCCCCGTTGTAGTAGCTCCCGCTCCTCTCGACCTGCCCGCTCTCCCCACCGGTCACCCCCGAGGAGCCCTCGGTGTGCTCGCCGCGGAGCTGGTAGGCTGAGAAGGACTCCTTGACGCACGCGCCTGCGTGGCGCGCCAAAAAGAGCCCAAGCAGGAGCGCTACCCCCAGGAGGATGCGCCCGTAGCGGCCAAAGTCGAAGTGTGCTCCCTGCTTCCCTGACATCCCATCGACTCCAGCCGCTGCGGGTGCTCCTCCCTCGCCTCTCTCTCGTCACACCTGAGCCGCGTGGGCCCGCTGCTCGCGCTTCTTCTGCGCCTCGAAGAGGCGCTCCTTGTAGGCCTCGAAGTCCGCCGAGCGGAGGAAGGGCTCGGGGAGCGCCGTCTTCAGGTAGTTGAGGTAGTGCTCCGAGGGCGCCGGCTTGCCGTCGTGGGTGAGCAGCTCCCCCGTGACCGTGAAGGGCTGGTAGATGTGCTCGTCCTTGCCGCGCCAGCGGAAGAAGGAGCGCGAGGGGAGCTTGACCAGATCCTCATAGCGCACCCCCGCGTGGGTGTTGCGCTCCTCGATGACGCGATCTACGACCTGGCGCGCCTCGGGGACCTTCATGTCCGGGTTGAAGACGCGGACAATGTGTGTGTTGATGTAATGCACCAGATCGGCCACCTCGGCGTAGTACTCGGTCTGCGCCTGGAGGTTGGTCTTGGTCTTGAAGCTGTAGGTCAGGTTGGACTGGCCGCCGTCCTCGTGGCCGAACATCTCCAGCCCGCGGGGGAGCCACTTGTTGATGGCCCGCTGGACGTCGTCCAGCGAATAGTCGCCCTGGCCCTGGACCGCCTGCACCGCGATCTCCTTGGTGAAGCGCTTGCCGCTGCCCAGGTGGAAGCCCTCCTCCAGATACATCGGCCCCATGGAGCAGGCCATCGGGGCGTAGGAGAAGGCCCGCTGCATGTCCAGCTGGTACTTGCCCACCATGTCGATGATCGCCGCGAAGACGACGTTATCGAGGAAGTTGTTGAAGTCCAGGTTGAAGGCGTCCAGCACGTGCTCGCCGTGCTCCATCGAGAGCAGCTCCTCGATGGTCTCCTTGGCGATGTCCTCGCCCTGGCGGTTCCAGGTCGCGTCCTGGTCCAGCACCCAGAGCATCTGGTAGGCGTGCCGCAGCTCTTCGGCCATGATCCGCATGATGGCGTACTTGGCCTCGTCGGAGACGTGGCGCTCCAGGCTCATGCGGTGCTGCTGGATGGAGCCCAGCTCGGTGGAGCACTGGGCCGTGATGATGGCGCGCGCCTTGTAGAACATCTCGTCGTCCATCAGGTCGGCGCGCCCGAAGCGCTCCTGGCCCGCGTAGCGGCCGAACTCGATGACGTTGCTGGGCGGCTCACCGACCTTGGCGACCAGCTCGAAGGGGCGCTGCCCCTTGAAGTACTTGTCCCAGCCCGAGGAGAGGATGGAGAGCTCGGGGAAGTTCCGCTCCTGCCAGTCCACGATGGCGTTATGGTAACGATCTCGGATAGTTGTCGTTGTAAAGAGGGCCATGGGTGGTGCGTTTGCCTCCAGAGCGAGCGCGCCGCCGCCGCGTCGCGCTGATTATGCACGGTCTATACACCGTCATGGGCCGCGCTTACCAGTCGTCTCCGCCCAGCCATCCCCAGGATAGCGAGGTCGGGCCAGCGATTGCAAGGTTCACGCGGGGCGAGGGGCCGCAGCAGACGCGCTCGCCTGAGGAGGAGATGCACGCGCAGCCCACCAGTCGCGCACTTCGCGCGCGTTCCACACCACGCTCGCCGGCGGGAGGGACTCCAGGAAGATGCGCCCATAGCGCTTGGAGGCGATGCGGCTGTCGAGGATGGCGACGATGCCCTGGTCCCGCTGCGAGCGGATGAGGCGCCCGAAGCCCTGCTTGAGGGCGATGGCCGCCTGAGGGACGGCGTAGTGCATGAAGGCGTTGGCGCCCCGGGACTCCGCGTAGCGGGTGCGGGCCTGCACCAGCGGGTCGGTGGGGTTGGCGAAGGGCAGCTTGTCGAGGATGACCAGGCTGAGGGCCTCCCCCTCCACGTCCACCCCCTCCCAGAAGGCCCCGGTGGCGAAGAGCACCGAGGAGACGTCCCGCCGGAACTCCTCCAGCAGCTCCAGGCGCGGGGCCTCGCCTTGGCAGAGGACGCGGTAGGGGATGCTGTCCTTGAGGCGCTGGTGGACCTGCTCCATGTTGCGGTAGCTGGTGAAGAGGACGAAGGCGCGCCCTTCGGTGAGCTTGAGCAGGTACTCGACGATCTGGCAGACGCCGTCGAGCCACTCGGGGGCGGAGGGGTCCGGGAGGCGCCGCGGGACGTAGACCAGCGCGTTCCGGCGGTAGTCGAAGACCGGCGGCAGGCGGAGGGTCCGGGGCGCCCCGGCCCCCTCCCGCTTCATCCCGAGGCGGCCCAGGAAGTAGTCGAAGGTGCCCCCGGTGGTCAGCGTGGCGCTGGCGTAGATCTGGGGGCCCTCGACGCTGAGGACCTTCTCCTCGAAGATCCGGGCCACGTCGATGGGCGCGGCCTCCAGGAAGACGCCGCGGCCGCGCACCTCCGCGATGTAGGCGAAGCCGGGGTGGGCCTGGCCGGTGATCCGCTCCAGATCCTCGCGCACCTCGCGGGTGCGGGAGGCGAGGCGCTCGGCCTGGTCTCCGATGTCGGCGGTGGCGACCCAGCCCTGGAAGGTCTCCAGCTCGGCCCGGAGGGCCTGGAGGGCGCGCTCGCTCTCCTGGGCCCGCGGGCCGGCCAGGGCTTCGGCCAGGGGGTAGCGCCCCTCGGGCCGCTCGATGCTCCCGAAGAAGGCCTCGCTGGCGCGCTCCAGCTCGTCGATGGCGCGGCGGGCGGCAGGCGAGAGGACGGAGGCCCCGGACTCGATAGCCCGCTGGGTGTCTCCGACCAGCTCGGTGACGCGGAAGTTGGAGGCCTGGTAGCCGAAGTAGCTGGTGATCGTCTCTTCGAGGTGGTGCGCCTCATCGAAGACGACGGCGTCGTAGTCGGGGAGGATGGGGGAGACGCTGCCGCTCCGCAGCGCCAGGTCTGCGAAGAAGAGGTGGTGGTTGGTGACGACGATCTGGGCCTCTTTGGCCTGGCGGCGGATCTGGGTGACGAAGCACTCCTCGAACTTCTCGCACTCGCTGCCGACGCACTGGTTGCCCGTGGCGGTGATCTCGCGCCACGGCGCGTAGTCGTCGGGGAGGCCGGGGATCTCGGCGCGATCCCCGGTCTGGGTCCGCTCCGCCCAGCGCTCGATCTTCTTGAAGAGGTCGGCCTCCTGGCGGGTGCGGAAGCGGGCGGTCTGCTGGGCCTGCTCAAAGCGCAGCTTGCACAGGTAGTTGGTGCGCCCCTTGATGTTGATGGCCTTGAAGCTCCGCGCGGGGCGGAGCTTGCGGAAGAGCTGGGTCAGGAAGGGGATGTCCTTGAGGAAGATCTGCTCCTGGAGCGCCCGCGTGGCCGTCGAGACGACCACGCACTGCCCTGAGAGGATCGCGGGGATCAGGTAGGCCAGCGTCTTCCCGGTCCCGGTCGCCGCCTCGACGACGAGCGCGTGGTTGCCCTGGAAGGCGTCCTGGACGCCCTGGGCCATCTCGACCTGCTGCGGCCGGGGCTCGTAGCCTGGCAGGTGACTCGCCAGGAGCCCCCCGGGCCCCAGGATGTGCCTTATGTCGTGCGCCACCGCTCCGCCCTCGCCGCAAAGAGATAGGGGGGGCTGGGGGCGCGGCCCCCAGCCCCCGGAGGCACGCTCAAGAAAAAGAGCGGGCCCCGCAGGCTCACGCCCGCAGGGCCCTATACATCAAATCAGCGCCGAAAGATCAACGCGTCTCGTAGCCCTTGATCGTGGTGGCGTCCGCGAAGCGCTGGGCGACGTTCTCCCAGTTCACGACGTTCCACCAGCTCTCGATGTACTCGGCGCGGCGGTTCTGGTAGCGGAGGTAGTAGGCGTGCTCCCAGACGTCCAGGAGGAGGAGGGGGCGGACGCCGCGGGGCGAGAAGTTCTGGTGGTTCTCGGCCTGGAAGACGAGGAGCTGCTCGGCCTGGGGGCACCAGCCGAGGATGCCCCAGCCGGAGCCCTCGGCCTGGGCGGAGGCGGCGCTGAAGTGGCCCTTGAACTTGTCAAAGGAGCCGAAGTCCTTGTTGATCTGCTGGGCGAGGTCACCGGAGGGGGTGCCGCCGCCGTTGGGGCCCATGTTCTCCCAGAAGATCACGTGGTTGATGTGCCCGGCGACATGGAAGGCCAGGTCGCGGCTGACAGCCTTGACCGCCGCGAAGTCACCGGCCTCGCGCGCCTTGGCGAGCTTGTCCAGCGCGGTGTTGGCGCCGTTGACGTAGCCCAGGTGGTGCTTGTCGTGGTGCAGCCGCATGGTCTGCTCGTCGATGTAGGGCTCCAGGGCGTCGTAGGCGTAGGGCAGCTCGGGGAGGGTGTAGACGGTCATGATGTCCTCAGAGGCAGTGACGTGGAGGGGCTAAACGGCGAGGGGGTACAGCGCGGGGGCGACTCCCCGGCTCGTCGATGGTCGGGAGGGATAAGCACGCGGGGGGGGGTGGTCAAGGCGCCGCGCGGCAAAATCGAGCCGCGCGGTCCACATTCCAGCCTCAGATCGAGGCGCTCCAGCCCGCGCCCACCAGCGCCTCCAGCGCCTCGATGGACTTGGGGCAGGCCGCGGTGAGGATCTCCACGCCGTCGGCGGTGGTGAGCACGTCGTCCTCGACGCGGATGCCGATGCCGCGGAAGGGGGCCGGGATGTCCTCGGCGTCGGGGATGTAGAGGCCGGGCTCGATGGTCTGGACGTGGCCGGGCTCGAAGGGGCGAGGCTCCTGACCGGCGAAGTAGGGGCCGACGTCGTGGACGTCGATGCCCAGCCAGTGCCCGGTCCCGTGCATGTAGAAGCGCTTGAAGGCCTCGGACTCGATCAGGCCGTCCACCTCGCCTTGGAGGATGCCCAGGTCCACGAGCCCCTGGGTGAGGCGGCGGATGGTGGCGTCGTGGGTGGCCTTCCAGTGGCCGCCGGGGGCGCACATGGCGATGGCGGCCTCTTCGGCCTCCAGCACCAGCTGGTAGAGGTCGCGCTGCGGGCCGGTGAAGCGCCCGTTGGCCGGGAAGGTGCGGGTGATGTCGGCGGCGTAGTGGTGCAGCTCGGCGCCGGCGTCGATCAGGACCAGGTCGCCGTCCTGGATGACGGCGTTGTTCTCGATGTAGTGCAGGATCGTCGCGTTGACCCCGGCGCCCACGATGGTGTTGTAGGAGGGCGCCGCGGCGCCGTGGCGCTTGAAGACGAACTCGATCACCGCCTGGAGGGCGTACTCCGGGAGGCCGGGCCGACAGGCCTGCATCGCGGCGGTGTGGGCCTCCGCCGTGATCGCGCAGGCCCGACGCATGGCGTCGATCTCCTCGGGGGCCTTGATCAGCCGCAGCGGGTGGAGGAGATCGCGGGTGTCGCGCAGCACGGTCGGCGCCGCGGACGGCTGGCGCTTGCGGTTGCGGAGCCGCTCCAGGATCCCCAGGAGGCTCGCGTCCAGGGCCGGATCGCTCCCCAGGCGCGTCCACAGCGTCTCAGCGCCGCTCAGGATGGCCTCCAGGCGCGCCCCGACCTCGCTCAGCTCGAACGCCGAGTCGGCGCCCCAGCGGGCCTTCGCGCCCTCCACCCCGGCGCGGCGGCCGGTCCACGTCTCCTTCTCCGGGTCGCGCGGACGCACGAAGAGGATCGTCGGCCCCAGCTCGTGGCCGGGCGCCAGGACGAGGATCGTCTCGGGCTCCTCGAAGCCCGTGAGGTAGAGCACGTCGCTCGACGCCCGGAAGGGGTGCTCGGTGTCGTGCGAGCGGATCGTCTCATGCCCTGCCGGGAAGACGGCCACGCCGCTTGAACCCAGGAGCTCACAGACCCGCGCCCGGCGCGACGCGTAGATGGCAGGATCGAAGGTGCTCACGTTACTTGTCGCCTCCGGCGGCTGAGTTGTTCTCGCGATCACGGAAGAAGAGCTTGAGCTTGGAGCCTTTGCGGATGCGGATGGTCTTGACCTCGCTGAGCTGGCCGTTCTCCCACTTGACCTGCACCTCGTGGCGCCCCACTTCCAGCTCCCGGTTGATCATCGGCGTCGAGACCCCCAGCGCCGCCCCATCGACATACACCTCGCCGCGCGGCTTGGAGTAGACCGTCAGCTTCCCGTTCTCGCCGGACTCCTCCTCCTTGCCCTCGGCGGCGGGCGTCGCCACAGCGGGCGTCGCGGCCACCGGCGCCGGGGTGGGCGGGGTGTTGTAGCCGGTCAGGTCCACCATGAAGGTGCGGACCTCGCGGGGGCGGACGTAGACCTCGTAGGTCTTCTCCTTGTCCCCCAGCTTCACGTGGACCTGATGCGTGCCCTCCGTCTCCACCTTCATCCCGAACTCGCTGCGCCGGGGGTAGGGCTTGCCGTCCACGGTGACCAGCGCGTCGTAGTTGGTGTAGATCCGCAGCCAGCCGTGGCGCGGCTGCTCCGCGCGCGCGCGCCCCCCTCGACGGCCATGCTGCGCGGACACCTCCGCGGGCACCAGCAGCAGGGCGAGCGCAGCGACAACAAGCAGGAGCGGGCTAAGGCGTGACATGGCTCTTCTCGACGGCGACGGGTCAGCAGGAGGTGTGCCCCCAGCGGGCACCACCTATAACGCAAAGCCCCGCCCGTGTGAATCCCTCCCTGGATGGGGTCCAGGGGAGCTTCCCCGGGCCGCCGGAGGCAGCCCGACCCTCAAAACAAAACAC
>CAUJGC010000156.1 GCA_963169075.1 Myxococcota bacterium | reverse complement strand
TCACCGCCCAACCCAAATTTTTCAATTTTTTTAAAATTTTTTCATTTTTTGGGTGGTTCTGGGGGTCCCCCGGGCGGCCGGGGGTCAGCGACCCCCGGACCCCCATCCATCCTCAGAAGCTCGTCTGGTACGGGAGCCGGTAGTGCAGGAGCGCGAAGGCCTGGCCGAAGTGCCAGGCGCTGCGCTCCAGGCTCCCCCACGCCAGGAAGTCCCCCCCAAGCTCCTGCGGCGGGTAGAACGCCGAGGACCAGCCCACGCTGAAGAGCCACTGCTCGGCCAGCTTCACCTCCATCACGGCGCGGAGATCCACGCCGGGACGGAAGAAGTGGGTCGTGCCGTTGTGGAGGTCCGGCTGGGCGGCCTGCTCCTCAGGGGTCAGCTCGGTGGAGATGTAGGCGTAGGTCAGCATGAGCCCCGCGCCGACGGTGAAGCGCACCCGCTCGCTGCCAAAGTCGGGCTCCACCGCCAAAGGCCGCCAGGTGGCCCCGTAGATGGCCGTGTGCTCGGTGCGCGGCGAGATGATCAAGGCGTCGGGCACCAGGAGGTGCCCGATGCGGACCTCCTCCCCCGCCAGAAACCCCCGGTACTTCTTCGGCACCTTCTTGCGGGCGCGCTTGAGGTTCTCGCCCTCGATGATCGCGCGGGCGTAGATCTGGACGCCGTAGTGGGGGGCTTGATCCTCCTGGAGCGGCCCCGTGATGAAGTAGAACGCCGGGCCCAGGCCGATCTGAAGCGGCACCGTGGCCTTGCTGGCCTTCGACTTCTTCTTCCGGGTGCCCTTCTTCTTGGTCGTCTTCTTCTTGACCTTCTTGCCCTGAGCCGCGGCGGGCGCGGCGTCCACCGCCGCCTCCGCCGCAGCGAACCCGAGCCCCAGCGCCAACGCCGTCAGCGCGCAGGCCAGCCGCCTCACAGCAGCGCCTCGATCTCGGGGCCGAGCTTCTCGGGCGCGTCGTTCGGGGCGAAGCGCTTGACCACGCGGCCCTGCTTGTCCACCAGGAACTTGGTGAAGTTCCACTTGATCGACTTCGAGCCCAGCAGCCCCGGCGCCTCCGCCTTCAGGTGGCGGAAGAGCGGGTGGGCGTCATCCCCGTTCACGTCCACCTTGGCGAACATCGGGAAGGAGACGCCGTAGTTGAGCTGGCAGAACTCCGCGATCTCGTCCTCCGAGCCCGGCTCCTGATGCCCGAACTGGTTGCACGGGAAGCCCAGCACCACCAGCCCCTTGTCCGCATAGAGCTTGTAGAGCCGCTCCAACCCCGCGTACTGCGGCGTGAACCCGCACTTGCTGGCCGTGTTCACGATCAGCATCACCTTGCCCTCGTACGCCTTCAGCGGGGTCGCCTCACCGCTCAGCCGCGCCGCCTCGAAATCATAGACCGATGCCATGCCGCTCCTCATCGTTGCCTGCTCAGGCGCCCAACACAGACGCCATCGCCTTGACGTTCTCCCACTCCCGCGCGATCACCCGGTGCTCGCCCGAGTCCTCCACCGCGTAGAGCGTGTCTCCAGCCAGCGCGACCAGCACGTCGCCGCCGCCGGCCATCGCGAACACCCCGGGCCACTCGCCTGGCACCGACGCGTAGCCCCCCGTCTCCGGGTCGATCTTGTAGAGGTTGCCATCCCGCTGCACGGCATACACCCCGCCGCGCGCGCACGCCACGGCGGCTACGCCGCCCAGCTCCCGGTGGACCTCCCGCCGCGACCACGTCGCCGGGTCGATCTCCCACAGGATGTCCCGAGCCACCAGGAAGATGCGCTCCCCCCAGGTGGTCATCAGCTCCGCCCCGCTCAGGCTCTGCACCCGCGGCGTATACGCACCGTCCGGCGCCACCTCCAGCATCACCCCCCGCTCCACCGCCACCACGCGCTCCCCCGGACACCCCAGCAGCCGCCCGCCCTCCGCCCACTCCCGCGAGATCACCTGCGACGCCCCGTCCGCGCCCCACACATACGTCAGCACCCGGCTGTCCCACAGCACCACATCCCCCTCGCCAAACGGGGCCAGCGCCGACACCTCCTCGCATCCTCGCCGCACACGCCGCGCCTCGCCGCGCAGATCCACCGCGAAGAGTGTGCTCCCGTCCACCAGCCAGATCGTCCCTTCGCTCATCGCTCCGCCCTCCGCGCGCGCGTTCATCCTCCTCTTCAGGTGTGCCTCGTCTGCGCCGCAGCGTCAACCGGGTGAAGCGCTCAGCGCCCGATCCAGCGCCGCGTCCAGCCCCTGCTCTCGCAAGATCGCTGCGAACGTGGCCTCCTCCTCGGGGGTCGGCTGCCGACCCGCGCTGCGCTCAAAGAGGCGGAGCACGCTCTGCAACGCGCCGATCTCCTTACCGATCTCCTGATGTTGGACGGCGAGTTCTTGTCGCCATCGCTCGACGGTCTGCTTGAGCATGGGCTTTGCCTCGTGGATGTGCTGGATGTGCTGGTCTGTGATGTGGAGGCCTCGGGGTGTGAGGACCTCGGTGATGAAGGCGATGAAGGCCCTGGCGATGTCGCGCAGGCCCTGGAGGTCGTCGCGCTGGAGGAGGGTGATGAGGCGCTCCAGGAGGTCGTCCAGCTCCTCGGGGGTCTGGCACTGCTCCAAGGCCAGGAGCAAGGCGCAGAGGCCCGCCCCCTCCTCCTCCAGGCGGGGGTTGGTGCGCGCCTCATCCAGAAGATAATAGCTGGCGCCGGGTTGCCAAGGGGACACGGGGTGCTCCGGCGGCAGGTCCAGCAGCGACGACACGCTCAAGCCGGGCCACCAGGGGGCCTCGCCGTTGTAGAGCACCACGGGAAAGACCGGCGGCAGGCGCGCCCCGCGCCCCGGCTTCTCCTGGGCGATCCACTGCTGCCAGAGGAGCCCCGCGTAGGTCAGCACGCGCACCGCCATCCAGCGATCCGGGCTCGACTGGAACTCCAGCATCAAGAGCAGCCACGCGTCACCGCCGCCCTTCAGCCCCACACGATACACCACATCCCCGTCACGGCGATGCAGACCCTCCGCGTAGAGCTTCGCGCTCTCACGCTGGAGACGATCCAGCTCCAGCACGCCCGCGACCTCCGAGGGCAGGAAGCGGCGCACCAGCTCCTTCACCACCTCGGGTTGAGAGAAGATTCGGTGATAAGCGCCATCAAAGTCTGTCTTGTCGTGAGCGTTCAACGCAACGCACCTCCACATCAAAGCGTCTTGCGTCGGCTGCGGGGAGCCTAACTCGCCGGGATGGGCTGTGCAAGTGTCAAGTTGATCTATAAGCGCAGGGAGGAGCCAGGTTGTCGGCGGGAGGAGCCAGCCCAGGGCGCCCCCTGGACACCACCGCGCCGCCGCGCCTAGATAGAAGCCTGGGCGCGACGCGCCCCGACAGGCTCTTCACCCCAGGGCGCCATGAACACTTCCCCCCCTCACCCCACCACGGTACGGCCCTTTGAGGCGTGGTGGCTCCACCCCCTGCCCTGGATTCTGTCCAGCGTGCTGCTCTTTGGGCTGATGCGCCTGGACAACGCCTTCGTCTACGATGATGTGACCGTCATCCTACAGGGCGAAGCGATCCACAACCCATCCAATATCCCAGGATTTTTTACACACCGGGCGATGTGGGTCTCCCCGCATGGAGGGAGCCTGCCTGTGCTGACGAGTCAGGGCGTGGACACGTATCGGCCGCTCCCACTTGTGACGTTGGCTGTCGATGCGATGATCTCGGGACGCGACCCCTGGGCCTACCACCTGAGCAACCTCGGCTGGCATCTGTTGACGTTGGTGATGGCTTACGGCTTGACGCGGCGTTTGACACAACCCTGGGGGGGGCGATGGGCCACCGCAGCGGTCGTGCTCTGGTTCGGCATCCATCCGCTGCTCGCAGAGGCCCATGTCTGGATCAATGGACGCTCCGACGTGTTGGCAGGGGCTCTGACGCTGGGGGCGATCTGGAGCCTGCTTTGCGCCGGAGGTGCAACGCGGTGGCGACGCTGGGCGCTGATCCTGATCAGCGGTGGCTGCGCGCTGCTGGCGTGCATGTCCAAAGAGGTGGCTGTGGTGGGGCTCCTCTTGATGCCGCTCTGGCTCCGCCTTGATGGACACCCCGATCGGGCAGGGCTGACGCCGCTCTGGAGAGAGGCCCGCCTGCTCGGGCCGCTCCTGGGCGTCGCGTTTTATTTCGTGTGTCGTAGCTACGCGCTGGGGGGGGTGCGCGCAGGGGGCGCCTCTCCCGAGCTGTGGCTCGCGCTTGCTCGGGTCCCCCACCTGGTGTTGACAGGAGGGGGTCAGGCGCTGGCTCCCCGCCTGCTCTCGATGCGTTACCTGTGGGAGGAGTATCAGGAGGTCCCTCCCGAGTACCTTGTCGCAA
The DNA here is from genome assembly GCA_963169075.1 of Myxococcota bacterium. Classification (GTDB taxonomy): domain Bacteria; phylum Myxococcota_A; class Bradymonadia; order Bradymonadales; genus CAUJGC01. Next base: position 2,386 of record CAUJGC010000156.1, on the reverse strand, counting down.
GCTGGCTGGTGGCGCTGGCTGCGCTGGGTTTGCTCTGGAGACAACGCCACCACCAGCCCAGGCTGGGTGTGGGGCTGCTCTCTTTCGGGCTGACACTGGCCCCTGCGGCGCTGATCACGCTGCACCAGGGGTGGTGGGGCTTCAACCGCTACCTCTATCTCCCGCTGGCGCTCCTGCTCCCGGGTCTGGCGGAGCTGCTCTCTCAGCTCCGCCCACTCCTCCTGGAGCGCCTTGCGCTGAAGCGCGCGCTTCAGGTCGCTGGCATGGTCTACTTGCTCCTCATGGCGGGCATGTTCTGGAGTATCCAGTCGAGCTATCGGACCCCCCTCAACTTCTACCGGGGGATCGTCGATCAAGCTCCCGAGTCTTCCCATGGTTACACCGGGTTGGGAGCAACGCTCTTTCGCGAAGGGCACGTCTCGGAGGCCATCTCAGCGCTCTCGGAGGCACACCGCCGCAACCCGAACAGCCCAAGGATCCGAAACAACCTGATCGTCGCGATGCTTACAGCACAGCAGCAGGACAAGGCGCTCCCGCTGGCGCGCTCAAGCTACGAGCGCTGGCCTGACAACCCCGATTTCTGCAACCTCTTGGGGCTCGCGCTCCAGGCTGAAGGGATGGACGCTGCAGTAAACCAGCTCCTGCGCTGCCTGGAGCAGCACCCCGAGCACGCGACGCTGGAGGCCAGCCTGCGCAGCATGGCGTCCTCCGAGGAGGGCCGTGCTGCGATAAAGCGTGCTCAAGCTGATGACCTGCCCCTGCCGTCTCCATAGCGAAGCTAGGTCGTCGGCGGGAGGAGCCAGCCCAGGGCGCCGAGGGCGATGACGATCCACCCGACCCACCCCCAGCGGCGGAGCCGCCCGGCGGCGTCGAAGCCCAGCGCGACGCTGGCGAAGGCAGCAGCCAGCATGATCCAGAAGGAGAGCGCAGAGAGGACGCGGGCGGCGTAGACGCCGGGGAGGACCTCGACGACGGGTTCGGGGGGTGGCGCGTCGGGGCGGAGGAGCGCCGCGCCCAGGACGAGCGCGGCCCCGAGGAGGAGGGGCGGCCCCCAGCGGCGGAGCCACTCCAAGCGCTCAGGCATAGTAGGACGCGATGGCCTCCACCACGGCCTCCTGCTGGGCCGGCTCCAGGCCCGGATAGACCGGGATGGCGAGGGCGCGGAGGGCGGCGGCCTCGGAGACAGGGCACTCGCCGGGCTGGGCGCCGGTGGAGGCGAAGCAGGGCTGGAGGTGGAGGGGGCGCGGGTAATAGACCGCCGTGCCGATGCCCTGGGCCTTGAGGTGGGCCTGGAGGCCGTCGCGGTCGTCCACCAGGAGGTTGAACTGGTTGTAGATGTGGTGGTAGGCCCCGTCGGGGCCGTCGTCGGCGGGGAGCGTCACGCGCGCATCGAGGCGGGTCTGGGCGAAGAGGTCGCGGTAGCGCGCGGCGTTGGCGCGGCGCTCGTCGCACCAGCCCTGGAGGGCGGGGAGCTTGACCCGGAGGATCGCCGCCTGGAGGGCGTCCAGGCGCGAGTTGAGCCCCACCACGTCGTGGAAGTACTTCTGCTCGGCGCCGTGCTTGCGCAGGATGTCCACGCGCTTCGCCAGCGCCTCATCCCGCGCCGTCACCAGCCCGCCGTCCCCGAAGCACCCGAGGTTCTTGCTGGGGAAGAACGACGTACACCCCGCCTCCCCGATCGTGCAGGAGCGGCGCCCCTTGTAGGCGGCCCCCAGCGACTGAGCCGCGTCCTCGATCAGCGTGATCTCCTGCCCCGAGGCCGCCACCGCCGCCGCCAGGCCGTCCATGTCCGCCATGCGCCCGAAGAGGTGTACGGCGACGATCGCTCGGGTGCGCGGCGTGATCTTCGCGGCCACCTGCGCCGGATCGATGTTGAGCGACCCCGGCTCCACGTCCGCCCAGACGATCGTGGCCCCCACCAGCGCCACGCAGCTCGCCGTGGCGAAGAACGAGTAGGGCGGCACGATCACCTCGTCCCCCGGCCCGATCCCCAGCGCCATCAGCACCAGCACCAGCGCCGCCGACCCGCTGGAGCACCCCAGCGCCCGGGCCTCCCCGCCCAGGAACGCCTCCATGTCGCGCTCGAACGCCGCGACCTCGGGGCCCATGATGAACTCCTGGGACTCCAGGACGCGATCCATCGCGGCCCGGATCTCCCCGGCTTGACGGTCATAGAGCAGCTTCAGATCCAGGAGCGGTATATGGTGCATCGTCTCTCCGCGGCATCAACCGGCCTCGCGCCATCTTGGAGCGCGCCCCGCAGGATGAAGCAGGTCGCAGGCGGGCGCAACCCCCCCGGGGGCGTAACGTCTGGCCTGCTCGGCCAGACGAACGCCCCCGGTCCCCCCCGTGGCCGGGGGGGCCCCCCCCCGGGGCCGGGCCCCGC
>CAUJGC010000155.1 GCA_963169075.1 Myxococcota bacterium | reverse complement strand
CCCCCGTCACGGGGGGGGCCGGGGGCGTTCGTCTGGCCGAGCAGGCCACACGTTACGCCCCCCGGGGGGTTTGGTTACGTCCCCGGTTGGATAGAGTGCGCCCGGCGCGGGCGGCTCATGAGCGAGCCGGGCTGTCGCGTATGTTGATCAGACCTGTCGTGAGTGGAGATTCAAGCGTCATGTCGAGGCCGACCCACGGCGGAGAGGTGCCCGCCTCCCCGCTGGATTCCGTGTTCATGCAGATCGTTCACCTCCTGCCCCGCAACGGGTTGAGCCGCTCGCTGGGCGAGCTGAGCGACGTGGAGATCCCTGTGGGGCTGCGCGAGACGCTCTATGGCCTCTACGCGCGCCAGTTTGGGGTCGCGGTGGAGGAGGCGGCGCAGCCGCTCAGCGCCTACCCCTCGTTCAACGCCTTCTTTACGCGGGCGCTCAAGCCGGGGCTGCGGCCTGTGGACGGCGCGCCGGGGGCGGTGGTGAGCCCGGTGGATGGGACGTTGAGCGAGTTCGGCCCGATCCTGGGTGAGGGGGAGCTGACCCAGACCAAGGGGCGGACCTACACCGTGCAGGAGCTGGTGGGGAGCCCTCGGGACGCGGAGGCGTTCGTGGGCGGCTCGTTCATGACGATCTACCTCCACCCGCGGGACTACCACCGGGTCCACAGCCCGGTGGAGGGTCGCGTGGCCGGGTATCGCTACGAGCCGGGGCACCTCTTCCCGGTGAACGCGCCGTCGGTGCAGAGCGTGGATCGGCTCTTCGCGATCAACGAGCGGGTGACGATCTTCCTGGACGCCGGGGCCGACGCGGCGGCGTGCGGCGATCTCAAGCCCGGCGAGTGGGCCGGCGCCCCGGCGGCGATGGTCATGGTGGGCGCGACGTGCGTGGGGCGCATGACGCTGGTCTTCGATGATCTGGTGTCAAATCAAGGGGATAGGTTGGTGCGTCGCGCGCACTACGGCGGTGAGCACGCGGTGGAGCGCGCGGGAGAGCTTGGGGCCTTCAACCTGGGCTCGACGGTGATCCTGCTCTTCGGGCCGGGGGTGTTTGAGCCCGAGGCCGGTCTGGAGCCGGGTCAGGTGATGCGGCTTGGGCAGCGCATCGGCCGCCGCCTGGGCTAGCCCATCGGGCGCTCGGCCAGGAGGATGATCTGGGGGCTGTCCGGCCCGAGGAAGTAGCCTCGGGTCTGGATGCTCCCGCTCAGGGAGAGGACGCGGAGGCCCGCCAGCTCCAGCATACGGCGCAGCTCGTGGGCGCTGTAGGTGCGGATGAAGATGTTCTGCTCCCAGGGCGGACGGCCGTCGTCGTAGATGTAGGAGCGCTTGGTGTGGAGGGTCGAGGTGGTGTAGTCCATCTCGACCTCTTCGAGGAAGAGGCACTCGGGGCCCTCCCACCAGATGCGGAGGGGGAGGCGGGGGACGATCCAGTCGCGGTTGGTGACCTCGATGAGGAAGCGCCCGCCGGGTTTGAGGGCGCGGGCGACGCCGCGGAGGATGTTGAAGCTGGTGCGGTCGTCAAAGTAGCCGAAGCTGGTCTGGAAGGAGAAGATGGCGTCGAAGATGCCGTTGAAGCTCAGCTCCCGGACGTCGCCGTGGATGAACTTGATGGAGAGGCTGCGGCGCTGGGCTTCGCGGAGGGCCTTCTGGAGGAGCGGCATGGAGAGGTCGAGGCCCGCCATGTCGTAGCCGCGCTTGGCCAGTTCGATGGTGTGTCGGCCGAAGCCGCAGCAGAGGTCGAGGATGGTGGCGCCTTCGCCCACGCCGAGGCTCTCCGCGATGAAGCGGGCCTCGCGGATGGTCTGGCGGTGGAAGCCCATGGGGATGGTGCGGAAGTACTCCTCGGTGAAGACGAGCTGCCACCAGGGGATGGCCTGGGGGGGCTCCTCTTCGGCGGGCTTCTGGGCGGGCTTGTCCTCTCCGAGCAGCTCCTGGACGAGCCCGGAGAGCTCATCCTGCTTGTTGGCGGGCTTGGCGTGGCGCTTGGAGCGGACGAAGGTGAAGGCCTTGTCGCCGCCGGGGACGCGCGTGGAGAAGAGGAGGGCCGGGTCAGGAGGCTGGGCGCTGGGCGGCGTCACCGGCTGGGTGATCTGACCCGTGTGGGTCGGCATCCCGACGACAGGCTGGACCGGCGGGAGCGGCGGCGCGCTGGGCAGCGGCGGCGCGGCGGCCAGCGGCGGCGGCTGTGGCGGCGGCGCTGGGGCCTGCGGCGCCGGGGTCGGAGGGAGGGCCGCGGCGGGCTGAGGCGCGGGCGGTGTGGGGAGCGGGGGCGCCGGGACCGTGGGCGCCGGGACCGGAGGCGCTGCGGGCTGGGGCGGCGCGGCGGGTCGAGGGACGGGGCCGGTGGCGCGCTGGGTGGGCTCGATGGGGGTGGGCTCGGCGGGGGGGAGGGGCGCGGGGGCCTCGGGCTCGGGGGCTGGCGCCGGGGCCGGCCGCTGGGGGCGATCGGGGCTGCTGCCGGGCGGCGGGCCGTTGAGCCAGGGGGTGCCGAGGGCGACGGGGCGCCGCTGGATGATGTCGGGGAAGAGCGCGGAGTCGGGGAGCTCTTCGGGGGGGGCGGAGCGCTCTTCGGGGGCGGGTCGTCCGCGTCCGCGGAGGATGCCCGCGAGGGGGACGCCGCGCTGGGTCTTCTCGTCGTGCTCGGGGTCAGGCTCGGGGTCAGGCTCGGGTTCGGGCTCGGGCTCGGGCGCTGCGGCCTGCTTCGGCGGGGGGGCGTCTTCAAGCTGGTCTTCGGGGACCTTGAAGACGGGCATCTCGAGGGTGTCGAGGAGATCGCCGCCTGCGCGTCGTCGCCGCGTGGGGGAGGGGTCGGGTGGCTCTTCGATGACGGTGACCTGCTCGACGTCGAGGGCGGCGAGGTCGTCGAAGTCGTCCAGCTCCTCGGGGTCGAGGACGTCGTCGAGCAGCTCCATCTCGGAGTCTCCGATCTCCTCGATGCTGAGGGGCTCCATGGCCAGCTCTGCGCTCATGTCGAGCTCAGGGGTGGCGGCGATGGCCTCCGGGCTCTCCTGGGGGGCCGCGTTCTGGTGGCTCGAGCTGGACAACGGTGCTCCGCAGGTCAGGTAGTTTCAAGCCCAGACGGTCCCGACACCGGCGTGTGGTCCCGCGAGGTGTCTGTGGCGCCATACTGGGTTCATTGTACCAAGCTTGGCGCCGGAGGGCAACGTCAAGAAGGGTTCAGGTGCGCGCGGCGCTTCGGAGGTGTTGGATGGCGAGGTCGTAGCGGGCGTGTTTGAAGATGGCGGAGCCTGCGACGAAGGCGCGTGCGCCGGCCTGGACGCAGGGGGCGATGGTGTCGGGGCTGACGCCGCCGTCGACCTCGATGGCGATCTGGAGTCCGCGCTCCTGGATGCGCTGGCGGAGCGCGGCGATCTTGTGGACGGCGCTGGGGATGAAGGCCTGCCCGCCGAAGCCGGGGTTGACGGACATGACGAGGACGAGATCGACGAGATCGAGGACGTAGTCGAGGGTGTGGAGGGAGGTGGCGGGGTTGAGGGTGACGCCGACGCGGACGCCGGCGTCGCGGATGGCCTGGAGGGTGCGGTGGAGGTGTGTGGCGGCCTCGACGTGGACGGTGAGGATGTCGGCGCCGGCCTCGGCGTAGGCGTGGAGGGAGCGGATGGGCTCCTGGATCATGAGGTGGACGTCGAGGGTGGCTTGGGGGAGGCGCTTGCGGAGGGCGGCGAGGATGGGGGGGCCGAGGGTGAGGTTGGGGACGAAGTGGCCGTCCATGACATCGACGTGGAGCCAGTCTGCGCCGGCGTGGAGGACGGCCTCGGCCTCTTCACCGAGGCGTGTGAAGTCGGCGGAGAGGAGGCTCGGTGCGATGATGAGGTCGTCGTCGCGGAGGGGGAGGGGGGCGTTCATGGGGTGTGCGCAGGCTCAGGGCAGGGCGTCGAGGGCGGCGAGGAAGAAGCCGTCGGTGCCGTGGGTGTGGGGGAGGAGGGAGAAGCCGAGGGGTGTGGGCTGGAGGTCGCCCCAGGGGACCTCGGGGTGTCCAGCGGCGGCGAGGCGGAGGTGGGGCTGGGTGTGGAGGAGGTGTTGGATGTGGTGGGGGCCCTCCTGGGGGGTGAAGGTGCAGACGCTGTAGACGAGGCGTCCGCCGGGTGCGAGGAGGGGGAGGGCGCGTTGGAGGAGGTCGCGCTGGATGTTGGCGAGGGCGTCGAGGTCGTCGGGGCTTCGATGCCAGCGTGTCTCGGGGTGTCGTCGGAGGATGCCGAGGCCGCTGCAGGGTGCGTCGATGAGGATGAGGTCGAAGGGTGGGCCGAGGGCGTCGGGCGTGGCGTCCTGGATGGTGGTCTGGAGGGTGCGGGGGAGGGGGAGGCGGAGGCGCTGGAAGGTCTGCCGGAGGAGGTCGAGCTTGGAGGCGTTGGGGTCGACGGCGGTGATGTGGGCGTCGGGTCCGGCGAGCTGGGCGAGGTGTGCGGTCTTGCCGCCGAGCCCGGCGCAGGCGTCGAGGATGCGGGCGCCGGGGCGGGGGTTGGCGAGGAGGGAGACGAGCTGGGCGCCCTCGTCCTGGACGGTGGCGTGTCCGTGGTCGATGGCGTCGCGGACGGCGGGGGTGAGGCGAGGGACATCCCAGGCGTGGGGCGCCCAGCGTCCCGGGGTGGGGGCGTCGGCGGGCGGGAGGGGTGGGGCGTCGTGGGGGAGGCGGAGGGTGAGGCGTGGGCGCTCGGTGAGGGCGGCGGCGAAGGCGGCGGCGTCTTCGGGGGGGCGATCCTGGAGGAGGAGGGCTGCGATCCAGGGGGGGAGGGCGCCGCGGTGGGCGACGTGCTCCAGGGGGTCTGTGTGGAGGGGCGGTGCCTGGGGCCAGGCGGCGCGCTGTCGGACGGCGGCGCGGAGGACGCCGTTGACGAAGCCGACGGCGGGCTTGAAGCGCTTGCCGAGGCGTCGGGTGGACTCGACGGCCTCGTTGATGGCGGCGTGGGGTGGGACGCGGTCGAGGTAGCCGAGCTGGTAGAGGGCGACCTCGATGACGGCGAGGACCTCGGGTTGGAGGCGCTCGGGGCGTGGTATGAAGGTGAGGGCGACGCGTTGGAGGAGGAGGTGCCAGGTGAGGGTGCCGTAGGCCAGCTCGGTGGCGAGGGCGCGGTCGCGCGGGGGGAGGCTGGCGGCCTCCAGCTCGGCGTGGATGAGGATGTGGGAGTAGGCGCCTTCGTGGAGGACGCGGTGGACGACGCGGGCGGCGATGTCGCGGGGCGTGGGCTGGCTCATCCGGCGAGCCCTCCGACGAGGCGTGCGCCCTGGGTGTCGATGGCGCCGACGTGTGCGCGTGCGGTGACGCCTTCGGCGGCCCAGGCGGTCTCCATGGCGAGGGCGATGCGGGTGGCGTCGCGGTCGCTGCCGGTGAGGGCGAAGCAGGAGGGTCCGGCGCCTGCGATGGAGACGCCGAGGGCGCCTGCGTCGAGGGCGGCGCGCTTGACGCGTCGGTAGCCGGGGATCATGGCGGCGCGGATGGGCTCGACGATGGCGTCGTCCATGAGGGCGCGTCCGATCAGCTCGAGGTCGCCGCGGAAGAAGCCCGCGACGAGGGCGCCGAGGTTGGCGGAGTTGCTGGTGGCGTTGCTGAGGCGGACCTGCTCGGGGAGGACCTCGCGGGCCTCGCGGCTGGAGAAGGAGAAGCCGGGGGTGGCGACGACGACGCGGAGGTCGGGCGGTGCGGGGAGGGGGAGGATCTCCAGGGGGTTGTAGCGTCGGATGAGGACGACGCCGCCGAGGAGGGCGGGGGCGACGTTGTCGGCGTGGGGGACGCCCGCGGCGACGCGCTCGGCCTCGACGCAGGCGTCGAGGAGGCGCCGGTGTCCGGCGTCGTTGAGGTGCCCGCCGAGGGCGAGGGTGGCTGCGGCGAGGGCGCCTGCGACGGCGGAGGCGGCGCTGGAGCCGAGTCCTGCGCCGTGGGGTGTGCCTTTGTGGAGGGTGAGGCGGAGATCGGCGGGGTGTTCGAGGGCCTGGAGGGCGAGGGTGGCGGCGACGGCGGCGGTGTTGGCGCCAGCGGTCCTGGGGAGGCGTCCGGCGTCGTTGAGGACGCCGTCGAGGGTGACGCCCGCGCCGGGCTCGCCGTGGGCGGCGACGACGCGGTCTCCGAGGCCGGTCAAGGCGAGGCCGAGGACGTCGTAGCCGGGGCCGAGGTTGGCGAGGGTGGCGGGGGCGTAGGCGGTGACGTCGCTCATGCGGGCTCCGGTGCGGCGTGGCGTCCGAGGCGGGTGCCAGGGGGGAGGGTGTTACCGCGCAGGAAGTCTGCGATGGGCAGGGCCTTGCGGCCGGGGAGCTGGCACTCCAGCACGCTCAGGAGGCCGTCTCCGGTCTGGACGAGGAGGTGTCCGGGGGGTGAGGCGACGACCTCACCTGGGGCTGCCGGGGCGGCCCCAGGGGGCGTGGCGGCGGCGGCAGCGCGGTGGACGCGGAGGGTGAGGCCGACGAGGGCGGGGTCCTCAGCCGCGAGGAGGTGGGTGAAGGCGCCGGGCCAGGGGTTGAGGCCGAGGACGCGGCGGGTGAGGGCGTCTGCGGGCTGGGTCCAGTCCAGGTCGCCGTCCTCCTTGCGGAGCATGCCGGCGTGGGTGGCGCGGTCGTGGTCCTGGGGGGTGGCGCGGGCGGTGCCGTCGGCCAGTCCCGCCAGGACCTCCATCAGGAGGGGTGGGCCGAGGTGCATGAGGCGGTCGTGCAGCTCCCCGGCGGTCTCGCCGGGGCGGACGGGGGTGGTGGCGGTGGCGAAGACGGGGCCGGTGTCCATGCCTGCGTCGAGGTGCATGATGGAGACGCCGGTCTCGGTGAGGCCGTCGAGGATGGCGTGGTTGATCGGGGAGGCGCCGCGGAGTGCGGGGAGGGGGCTGGCGTGGACGTTGAGGCAGCCCAGGCGCGGCACGTCGAGGACGTGCTGGGGGAGGATGCGCCCGTAGGCGACCACCACGGCGAGATCGGGCTGGTAGGAGGCGAGGAGGGCGGCGAAGTCGGGGGTGCGGACGCGGGTGGGCTGGATGACGGGGACGCCGCGGGACTCTGCGAGGGCCTTGACGGGGGGCGGCTGGAGCTTGCGGCCGCGTCCGGCGGGTCGGTCGGGGTTGGTGACGACGAGGACGACCTCATCGGGGCCGTCGAGGAGGGCCTGGAGGGGGGGCACGGCGAAGTCGGGGGTGCCCATGTAGATGATGCGATGTCGGGGCATGGTGTCTCCGGCTCAGGCCTCTTCCGAGGCCTTCTGCTTCTTCTTCTCCTGCGCGTGGAGGTAGTCGGGGAGGGTGCGCTTGTATTTCTTGAGGGCCTGGCGGAGCTTGAGGCGGGAGAGGTGATCGAGGAAGAGGACGCCGTTGAGGTGATCGAGCTCGTGCTGGATGCAGACGGCGAGGAGCTGCTCGGCCTCCAGCTCGAAGGGGTTGCCGTGGCGGTCGAGGGCGCGGACGCGGATGCGCGCGGCGCGCTCGACGTCATCGAAGAGGCCGGGGATGGAGAGGCAGCCCTCTTCCCAGGTGATCTTGCCCTCGCGGTGGACGATCTCGGGGTTGATGAAGACGTAGAGCTGGCCGGGGGGCTTGTTGGCGCGGCGCTCCTCTTCCTGGGCGGAGGTTTCGGGCTCGGGCGCGGGTTCGGGCGCGGCCTCGGAGGCTTCAGCGTCGTCGGGGCGCTCCTCGTCGGGCTCGGGGTCGCGGACATCGACGACGAAGAGGCGGCGCAGCTCGCCCACCTGGGGAGCGGCGAGCCCGACGCCGGGGGCGTCGTACATGGTGTCGATCATGTCGTCGATGAGGGCCTGGACCTCGGGGGCCTGGACGTCTTCGACGGGGGGGCAGACCTTGCGGAGGCGGTCGTCGGGGTAGAGGACGAGATCGCGGACGGTCATGGCGGGACCTCCTGAGTGGGGTAGAGCATCGCAGCGCGCGCGCTGCACCCTGCTCTCGATAGGGCAGGGGGGGGATGCTGTCAACCGGCAGGGGGGGCGGCGGTGAAGACGTCGGAGAGATCCCAGAGGCGGAGCGTGCGGCCCTCGGCGATGAGGGCGAGGATGCGGTGGTCGGCGTCGAGGGCGATGGACATCATGGGCATCTTGCCGAAGCCGACGCGGGCGACGCGTCCGCCGCCGCGGGTGTTGAAGAGGGCCACGTCGCCGTCGCGGGTGAGGGCGACGAGCTGGTCCGCCTCGGCGCTGAAGGCCATGGAGGTGGGGGGGCTGTTGAGGCGCTGGAGGGAGGCGCGCATGCCGCGGGCGGAGAGGGGGAGCAGCTCGATGGTGCCGTCCTGGTAGCCGACGGCGACCTCGGTCTGGCGTGGTGAGAGGGCGAGGGCGGTGACGGCGTTGCCGGCGGCGCCGAGGCGGTAGGCCTGGCGCTTGTGGGCGGTGGCGGCGACGTAGACGTGGCCGTCGCGGGCGCCTGCGGCGACCACCGAGGCGTCTGGGGTGCAGGAGACGGCGGTGAGGGGCTCGCCGGGGATGGACCAGTTGTGGGTGACGCCCTGGCCGAAGATGTCTACGACGCAGAGCTGATGGCTGGCCTCGTCGGCGATGACGACGCGGCGGCTCTTCCAGGCGAGGCAGGCGGCGACGACGCGGGCGTTGACGAGCGAGACGGAGCGGGTGGGGGTGCCCTCGGCCAGATCGAGGATGTGGAGGAGGCTGCCGTCCTGGGTCTGCTCCGCGAAGACGCCCGCGCGGCTCGGGGCGAGGTGGGGGCGGATGGCGAGGGAGCGCGACCAGCTCATGGCGGCGGCCACGGGGCGGATGTAGGGGCTGCGGGTGTCCACCAGGGTGGACTCGGCCTCGGCCTTGAGGAGCGGGGCAGGGGGCGCGGCGGCCACCGCCGCCGCTACGGCCACCGGGCCGGTGTCGGGGCGGGGGAGGCGGGCCATGCGGCCGCTCTCGACCCGCGGGATGAGGCGCTGGATGGCGTCTACGGCCTCGATGACCTCGGAGAGATCGGCGGGGCGCTCGGCGGGGTTCTTGGCCATCATGCTCAGGAGGAGGGCGTTGATGGCGGCCTCGGCCTCGTCGGGGGCGAAGGGGAGGGTGAGCTGGGGGATGGGGCCCTGGAGGTGGAGGTTGAGGATGCGGGCGACGGACTCATCCACGAAGGGGGGCTGGCCGGTGAGCATGTGGTGGAGGACCGCGCCGAGGGCGTAGATGTCGGCGCGGTGATCGACCGGGACGCCGCCGGTGATCTGCTCGGGGGAGGTGTAGAGCGGGGTGCCGTAGAACGAGGCCGAGCCGGTGGGGCGGTCGAGGATGGCGACGATGCCGAAGTCCAGCACGCGGGTGAACATGCCGCCGGCGGGCAGGGGCTCCAGCATGATGTTGTCGGGCTTGATGTCGCGGTGGATCATGCCGAGCTGGTGGGCCTCGTAGAGGCCCTGGCTGGCCTGTCGTATGATCTCCAGGGCGACCTCGGGGCGGAGCTGCCCCTGGCTCTGGAGCATCGAGCCCAGCGTGGTGCCCTGCACGAAGTCCATGACCAGGGCGAAGACGGTCTCGGAGACCTGGACGACCTCGTAGATCTTGACGACGTGGGGGTTCTTGAGGCGGACCATCGCCTCGACCTCCATCTTGACGCGGGCGCGCATCTTCTCGGGGTCGAGGCCGGAGTAGCCCTCTTCGGTGTTGATGAGCTTGGCGGCGAAGGGGCGCTGGAGATCGATGTCGCGGGCGCGGTAGACGATGCCGTCGGTGCCGCTGCCGATGTAGCCCTCCAGGAAGTAGCGCTCCCCGATGGTCTCGCCCAGCCAGGGGAAGTCGGCCTCGGCCAGGGGGAGCCAGCCCTCCTGGGGGCGCTCGGCCTGGCAGTGGGGGCAGCGCTCGACGTCCCCGAGCAGCGCCGAGGCGCAGCTGTCGCAGAAGTGTGTCGCGGTGCGGGTCTGCGGGCGCTCGCTCCCCTCCAGCTTGTGGAACTCCCCCGTCGTGCGCAGCACCCGGATCGCGCCGCTCTCCAGCCCCGCCGCCGAGGCCGCCTCGACCTGGCCGCGGAGCTGCTGCCGCACGTTGAGCTGCGTCTCGATCCGCGCGAGCACCACCGGGAAGTCGATGGGCTTGGTCACATAGTCGTTGGCGCCGATGGAGAGGGCCTGCACCACGTACTCGCTGTCCACCTTCGCCGTCGCCATCAAGACCGGCAGGTCGGTCAGCGAGTGCGTCTCCCGCACCCGCTCCAGCACCTGGAGCCCGCTCATCCCCGGCATCATGATGTCCAGGATGATCAGATCGAAGCGCTGCTCCCGCAGGAGATCCAACGCCCGGTAGCCGTCGTGCGCCACCGCGACCTCATAGCCCTTGCGGATCAGCCGCCGCGAGAGCATGTCGCAGTTCATCTCGTTGTCATCGACGATCAGCAGGCGTCCGTTCGACATGGGGCTCTCCTCCCTCGCCCCGTCCTCCATGCAATCGCCCATGCAACGGCGAGGTGGCAACCCCCCCGGGGGCGTACCGTCTGGCCTGCTCGGCCAGACGAACGCCCCCGGCAACCCCCCCGGGGGCGT
>CAUJGC010000154.1 GCA_963169075.1 Myxococcota bacterium | reverse complement strand
GAGCCAGCTCCCGCCCCGCGAGGCCCTCCAGATCACCCGACAGGTCCTGATCAGCCTCGCGGAAGCCCACGAGCGCGGCGTCATCCACCGAGACATCAAGCCCGCGAACATCTTCCTCGACGAGCAGGACCACGAGCGCATCGTCAAGGTCCTCGACTTCGGCATCGCGCGCGCCGTCGGCGGAGACTGGTCCGAGGAGACCCGACAACGCCTCACCCGCACCGGCATCATCTGCGGCACACCCGCCTTCATGGCCCCCGAACAGGCCACCGGCGCCCAGGACATCACCCCCTCCGCCGACCTCTACTCGGTCGGCTGCATCACCTTCCTCCTCCTCACCGGCCGGCTCCCCTACCCCGGCTACTCACCCACCGCCATGGCCTACGGCCACCTCTCCGACCCCATCCCACCCCTCCCCCCACCGCTCGACGCCACACCCCTCGCCGCTGTCCTCCGCAAGGCCATGGCCAAGTCACCCGGACAGCGCTTCCGCTCCGCCCAGGAGTTCATCCGCGAGCTGGACGACTGCATCGACGCCAACCCCGAGATCTTCGGACCCAACGCCCAACCCATCGACATCGAGGGCGCCCCCAGCGCCGAGACGATCCGCGCCGACACCCTCCAGGTCGCCGCCCCGCTCCTCCTCCCCACCGGCGCCCCGCCCGCGCCCCCCAGGACCCCGCTCCTCCCCACCGCAGACCTCCCCACCACGCTCCCGCCAAGCCCCGAACCTGCCACACCGCCCCCCACCCTCATCTTCCAGGCCCCGCCCCACGAGCCACCCTCCGCCAACACCCGCCGCACCGCCGTCATCATCCAGCGCCCCACCTGGGGCGGCGTCCTCCCCGCCCTCCTCATCTTCGGCGGCGGCCTCCTCATCGCGGGCGTCATCCTCTTCATCGGCATCACCCGCCAGCAGCGCGACCCCGAGCCCGCCCAGGCCACCGCCCCCCTGCCCGCCCAGGCTGAGGCCCGACCCGACCCGCCTGCCAGCGCCGCGCTGCAGCCTCCCCTGCCCACCTCGGCGCCAGCCCCACCTGCCAGCGCCGCAGCGCCGCAGCCCGAAGCCCCCCAGGAGGAGCCCGCCGCACCGCCCGAGCAGCCCGCAGCCAGGCCCCGCACCGAGCCCGCCGCCGCCCGCCGCGCCGCGCCCACCTCCGCAGCGCCCGCCGGCCCCGACAAGCGAGGCCACCTCCTCATCGCCTGCGCCCAACCCGACCTCATCGTCTTCATCGACGGCAGCGGACCCTACGGCTGCGGGCGCTCCATCCCCTTCCCTCCTGGCGACTACGCGGTCCGCGCCCACGCACGCGGCCAGGAGATCCGACGCGTCGTCCACCTCAAACAGGGCGCACAGCAGCGCATCACCCTCAGCATCGAATGACACCCAGGAACCCCATGCCACACCCGCGCCTCACCCGGCCCCTCCACCTCCTCGCCGCAGCAGCCCTCCTCACCTCCGTCGCCTGCGCCGACGGCACCTCCCTGGACAACTTCGACGTCGAGGTCAGCGAGCAGACCACCCTCCCCGGCGCCACACCGCTGGATCTGGTCTTCAACAACTTCCCACAGCTTGACGCGTTCACCCGCTTCAACATCTCCGACTCCCAGGACTTCCAGAACTCGCGCTACTCCCCCGACGACGTGGACAGCGTGCAGCTCACCGCCTTCTCCCTCACCTCCGTCCAGCCCGACACCCAGGACCTCACCTTCCTCGGCCAGCTGGTCCTCTACCTGGAGACCTCGGGCCTGCCCCGCAAAGAGATCGCCCGCTGCGACACCTTCCCCCCGGGCCAGACCCGCGTCGCCTTCCAGACCACCGACGACGACCTCAAAGCCTACATCCTCGCCCGAGAGAGCACCCTCACCGTCGATGTCAAGAACTCCAGAAGACCGCCCCAGGAGACCACCCTCAAGGTGGACGCCACCTTTGACGTGGACATCAAGATCTTCTGAGCCCGCTCAACGCGCCACGCCACAACGTCAGGCGCCACAAGGTATACTCAGCAGGTTCATTTTCTACTGGCATGCATCGGGGTAGGTCCCTATAGTGGACGCGTCGGGCTGAAGCAAAACCGACCACCAACCCCCGCTAACATGCCAACCCCCAACCCACAAACCCTCCAAACGGTCCCGCTACCCCTCCCCGGAGCACGCGTCGAGGAGACCTACACGCTCCTCCGCGAGCTGGGGCAGGGCTCCTTCAGCGTCGTCTTTGAAGCCGAGCAGGAGCTCCTCCACCGACGCGTCGCCCTCAAGATCCTCCGCCCCGAGGTCGTCCTCATCCCCGGCATCGCGGATCGCTTCATCCGCGAAGCACAGCTCTCCGGCGCCCTCAGCAGCCGACACACCGCGACCCTCTACGAGATCGGCCTCTACCAGCCGCGCGACGACGCCCAGGGCCTCCCCTTCATCGCCATGGAGCTCCTCCAGGGCGAGACGCTGAACGACCTCCTGGAGCGACGCGGACGCCTCCCCCGCGAAGAGGCACTCCCCCTCCTCAACCAGCTCCTCGCCTCGCTCTCCGAAGCCCACACCCGAGGCATCGTCCACCGCGACATCAAGCCCGAGAACATCTTCCTCGCACAGCACGGCGACGAGCGCGTCGTCAAGGTCCTCGACTTCGGCATCGCCAAAGCCGTCTCGGGC
>CAUJGC010000153.1 GCA_963169075.1 Myxococcota bacterium | reverse complement strand
CCAGACTGCTCCACCCCGCACCGACTCGCCGCAGCCTGCTTGGCTGCGACGAGGACGAATCATACGCGAACCCTCTCCAGGGTCAAGCTCTTTTTTGCACCCACGGTATTTTTTTAGCGACGGTGTCCGCCGGAGCCGCCGCGAGGCCCGCCGCCGCGCGGTCCACGCGACCCGCCATCGCGGGGCGCGCCGCCGCGCGGTCCACCGGAGCCGCCGCGTGGCCCGCCGTCACGCGAGCCGCCGTCACGCGAGCCGCCGCCGCGGGGTCCGCCGTCGCGGGAGCCGCCGTCGCGGGGGCCGCCGCTGCGGGGTCCGCCGCCGCGCGGTCCGTCGTTGCGGCGGTCGTCGTTGCGAGGTCCGTCGCTGCGGCCGCCGCCTGGGGGGCGTCGAGGTCCGCCGCGGCGGTCGCTGTCGCGGCGGTCGTCGTTGTCGTTGCGGCGTCGCCCGTCGTCGCGGGGTTCGTCGCGGCGAGGCGGGCGGCGGCTGTTGTCTTCAAAGGGCCGCCAGGGGCGATCTTCGCGGCTGCCTCGGCTGGGGCGGTCGTCGCGGCGGTTATCGTCGCGGGGGCCGCGGTCGTTGCGTCGGTCGTCGTCGCGTCGTCCCCAGCCGCCACCCTCTTCGCGCTGGTTACGGCTCTGGCCCCAGCCGCGATCTTCATGAGCGCCGCGGTCGTCACGGGGGCCGCGGTCGTCACGGCGGTCATTGCGTGGGCCGCGGTCGTTGCGTGGGCCGCGGTCGTCGCGCCGGTCGTCGCGTCGGTCGTCGCGTCGGTCGTCGCGGTCGTCGCGTCGGGGGGGGCGTGTGGGGGCGCCGGGCGCGGGGCGCCAGGTGCGGTTGCCGGAGGGGGCGTGGCGGTTGTCGCGCGCGCCGCGGCCCGAGCGGTCGTCGCGGCCTGGGCGGTCGTCGCGTCGGGGTCGGTCGTCGCGGCTGGGGCGGTCGTCGCGGCTGGGGCGCTCATCGCGGGCGTCGCGGTCGTCGCGTCGGGGGCGCTCTTCGCGGCGCGGAGAGGCTTCGGGGCGGTAGGGTCGCCGGAAGGCGTAGTCGGGATCGTAGCTCTCCAGGTCAGGGAGCGGGGTGGTGTCGGTGGCCTGGTAGAGCGAGATGACCTCCTCTTTGGAGAGGGAGCGGGCGCCGCCGGGGCGGAGGTTGTCCATGTGGATCGGGCCGATGGCGACGCGGCGGAGGCGGAGGACATCGAGGCCGACGACCTCGCACATGCGGCGGATCTGGCGGTTGTGTCCCTCGTGGATGATGACGTTGAGCCAGGTGTGCTGGTCGGTGGTCTCTTCGATCTCGACCTCGGCGGTGGAGGTCTTGAAGCCGTCGTCGAGGGTGAGGCCCTGGCGCATCTGGGCGAGGCCGGCGTGGTCGTGGGGGATGTGTCCCTTGACCTTGACGATGTAGCTCTTGTCAACGCCGGAGGAGGGGTGGGTGAGCTTGTGGGTCAGCTCGCCGTCGTTGGTCATCAGGATCAGGCCCTCGCTGTCGTAGTCGAGGCGCCCGACCGGCCAGACCCGGGGCGCGTGGGAGGGGAGCAGCTCCACGACGGTGGGGCGCCCCTCGGGGTCGTGCAGCGAGGTGATCATGGAGCGCGGCTTGTTGACGAGGATGTAGGCGACGCGCCCCTGGACGCGGATGGGCTTGCCATCCACCACCACGGCGTCCTCCGGGCTCACGCGGGTCCCCAGCTCGGTCACCACCTCGCCGTTGATCGTCACGCGGCCCTCGGTGATCAGGGACTCGGCGGCGCGGCGGCTGCAAACGCCTGATTGGCTCAGGTACTTCTGGAGGCGGACGCCTCCGGGCTCGATAGCTTCAGACACGGCTGGGATCTCCGACAGAGAGGGATGGGCGGGCTGCGGACGCGCAGGCCGCAGGATGGGGGCAAGTGCAGCAAGTGGGGCCGAAAGTCAACTGCGCGCTTCACCTCCTCCCCAGGCCGCCAGCAGCTCCCGCACCTGCGGGAGCTGCTCGACGGCGATCTTGCCGATGAAGAGCTCCTCCAGCGTCCCGCCGCAGGCCAGGTGGTCCGAGACCACCTCGCGCCCCTGGAGGTAGACGTAGTCCTTGGGGAAGCAGCCCGGCGCGCTCGTGTCGCTCAGGCCGCGCTTCACCCGGATCGTCACGTCCCAGGCGATCCCGGGCGCCACCCCCAGCTCCATCAGGGCCTCCAGGGTGGCGGCGAAGCTGCGCTCGTGCCCCAGCGCCACCCCCAGCGCGCGCAGCGCGTAGATCGCCAGGTGGTGCGGGTGCAGGAGGCCGTGGCGCTCCTCCATATGAGAGGCCAGCCCCTCCTCGGTCGCCAGGTAGCCCTCCAGCCCGAGCCCCAGGTTCAGGAGCCCGGTCTGGAAGCCGCGGTGGGCGCGCATGACGTGGGTGTGCAGCTCGTGGACGACGAGGCGCGCGCAGTCCTCCTCGGTGAACTCGGCGTCGGACTTGATCCGCACCTCGCGGTGCCGGGCGGACACCGACATCCGGGCCGACATCTCGTCGAGGCGGACCACCGACCAGCCCTCGATCTGGAGCGCCTCCAGCTCGGCCTCCATCCGGCGCTGAAGCTCCGCGGCGCCCATGCGGGGCACCTCCGGGGGGGCGTGGAGCGCCGCCAGCGCGTCGCCGTAGCGCTGGAGGTTGGCGTGGGCGCGGGTCAGCAGCTCGGGGGAGGGGAGCCCGTAGATCGACGCGGCCACCTCGCCGAAGCGCGGCGTCCCCCGCGCCTCCAGCAGCTCCAGCTGCGCCAGCAGCGCGTCGCGCTGCTGGGCGAGGAGCGCGTCCACCGGGGTGTCCTCGAAGGTGAGGGCGCGCAGCGCGGCGTAGCTGGCCGCGATCTCCGCGTGGGGCAGCGGCAGGTAGACCAGGTGGGGCTCAGCGAAGCGACCGCTCCGGAGGCCCTGGCGCAGCTCGCCCAGCGCGCGCTGCCTCGACATCAGCGTGGGGTTCAGGAGGCGCGAGGTGTTCACCCACGTCGCGATCTCCACCAGCCTGTGATCCAGCGCCGCCAGACGACGGCGCGCTCCCTCTCCCAGCATGAGCCTCTCCAGCGCGGCGCAGGTGGCCTCTGGCGCCACCTCCTCCTCCCACTCTATGCATACATCCGGTCGCCCCACAACACCCCCTCAGCAGCTCGCCCGCGTCGCGGCATGAAAAAACGACGCGGGAGGAAACGCGCGGCGCGATGAGGCGGTAATACACGCATGGGGTTCACCCAACCCTTTGGGTTTGCGCCCGCGCGCGCCTCCCCGTAGAGTGTTCCTATCGCCGCCTGAGGCGGCCAGCGAGAGGGGCTGGCCTTCAAAAACCTCACGGCGGCTCGCTGGAGAGAGCCACCATGACCCGCATTCAGGGCCCCCAGGGGCCCCAATGGACCCCTGAGGTCCAGCTGGAGGAGCAGGAGCCTGCTCAGGCCAGCGGCGTCCGCTTTGAGGACGCCCTGCGCGCTGTGCAACGCCCTGGCGCCCCGGCCGAGCCTGCGCTCGACCGCGCCGTGCAGAGCGTCGCGCAGGACATCGCCGCCGGACGCCTCGACGATCCCGACCGCCTCCTGCCCGCGCTCTTCGAGCGCGTCGTCGAGGACCGCTTCGCCGCCCTGCCGGGCGGCGTGCGCGCCGAGCTGCAGCGCGATCTCCTCCGCGCGCTGGGGGACGACCCCGACTTCATGCTCGCGCTGGAGCGCGAGCTGGAGCGCGCGCTCCTCGCCCTCGGCGCGGGGTGACGCCTTGCGGCGCCGCGTCCTCGCCGCGATCCTCCTGTGGGCCGCCCTCGGCGGCCTCTTGAGCGCCCCGGCTCAGGCGCAGGCTCCGCCGCGCCGCGTCCCGGTCGCCGCGGTCTGCCTCGATCAGGCCGAGGCAGACCCGGTGCTCCCTGCGCTCCTCTGCGCCCACCTGGAGCCCTGGCTCCAGGGCTCCGCCCGCTGGTCGCCCGTCTCCATCGATCGCGCGCTGGCCGCATCCAGCGGCCAGGACCCCGTCGTCGCCACCCTCCAGGCCCGCGAGCGGCTGGAGGAGGCGCTGGGGCTCCTCCAGACGGGCGCTCCCCAGCAGGCGCTCCCGGACCTCCAGGCCGCGGCGGAGGACTTGATCGCCCTCGACCCCTGGCTCACCGATCGCGCCCTCCTGGCCGACGCGCTCCTGGCGCTGGCCGACGCGCAGCTCCGCCTCCCCCGCGAGCGTCGCCACGCCGACGCCACCGCCGCGCGTCTCCTCAACTTCGCACCTGCTGCGTGGGACACCTACGCGGCGTCAGGTCCGCTCCGCGACCCCCTCCAGCGGGCGGCCTCGCGGCGCGAGGCCGTCCGCGGCGAGTCACCGTCGCCCACCGCCGCCCCGCCGCCGTCCACATCGACCTCCCCCCGCCCCCGGCTTCACCGGCTACGATCGCCTCCTCAGCGCGCTCCCTGCCGAGATCGGCGCCTTGCGCGCCGGCCCCGCGATGCGGGATCTCCGCAGCCTCCTCGTGGCGGATCAGCTCCTCGCCGTGGCCGGCCTCCCCCTCCCGGCCAGCGCCAGCGCGCCGCCCTTCGCCGCGCTCATCGAGCAGCTCACCAGCGGCCTCCTCGACGCCGAGCGGCGCCAGATCGAGGCCGCCGCGCCGCCTCCCGGCGAGGAGCGCGGCTCCTCCCTGCTCAACGCGTGGTGGCTCTGGGGTGGGGTGGGGGCGGCGGTGCTCCTCTCGGGCGCCGCCCTCCTCTACTATACGCTGGACGACGGCGGCGCCGCTCCAGCGGCGCCGCCCCCCGGCGATCCCGACAAGGGGACGATCCGGCTCGTGTTCTGAGGGGCGCGCCTCAGCGCACCTCCCCGATGGAGGAGCTGCCCTCCTTCCAGCGCTCCGTGATGAAGCTCTCCAGCGAGAGCTCCTGGGGATCGCGGCGCAGCTTGTTCTCCAGGCGCAGCACGCCGCGGGGGCAGACCTCCGCGCACATCCCGCACCCCACGCACGACGCCCGCGTGAACGAGCGGTTGGCCTGGGCGTAGGCCCGCACGTCGATCCCCATCTCGCAGTACTTCGAGCACATCCCGCACGAGATGCACATGTCCCGCTTCACCGAGATCCGGAAGCGCCCCAGCTTCTGGATCATCCCCAGCAGCGCCGCCATCGGACAGAAGAAGCGGCACCACACCCGCGTCCCCCCGATGGGGTAGAGCCCCGTCCCAAGCACCCCCGAGAGCACCGACACCACGATCAGCCCGTACGCGCTCTGGAGCTGAAAGCCCACGTCCGCCAGCGGGGACTCCTTCGGCACGAACGAGCGCATGAACACGAACATCGTCGTCAGGACCGCGAAGACCAGCACCGTGTGGATCGAGAACTTCTCAAAGCGCCACGCCCACGCCGACTTGATCGAGAGGTGACGCCACGGCTCGCCGAACGTGTTCGCCAACCCCCCGCACCCGCACACCCACGAGCAGTACCAACGCTTCCCGTAGAGCAGCGTCAGGATCGGCATCGCCACCAAAGCCGCCACGAACGAGTAGATCACAAAGGGCATCGGCTGATAGACGATGTTCTGAGGATAGAAGTAGTCGATCTTCAGCGGCCATAGATACGAGAAATAATAGTCTGGATTGCCAAAGAACTTGAGCAGCGACGGGAGCGAGAACGCGAAGAAGAACTGGACGAAGATGACGACCGAGGTCCTGACGATCTGATATTTATTGTGGCGGTATTTGTAGATCATATACGCGCCGCCCAGCGTGATCCCCACCGTGTAGAGGAGCCCGTAGAAGGTCCACTTGGAGTAGAGCACGTCGTAGAGCTTGGGGTTGTCGGCGCGCTGGAGCCCCAGGAGGCCCGTGAGGAGGCCGTCGAAGGTCCCGTAGTAGTAGAGCAGGACGTAGAAGCCGATCAGAGCCGCGCAGATGATCCAGGCCAGGATGCCCCGGTTCTTGGCGCTGTGGAGGAGGCGGTCAGGGACACTCTGGCGGATCATCGGCGCGTCTCCTTGTGCAGCGGCAGGGTCTCTTCGCGCATCGCGCTGAGGGCGGCGCGGCCAAACTCGACGTCGTATTGGGCCTCGGGGAGGTGCTTGAGGCAGAAGTCGGGGGAGCGTCGCTCCTGGACCCAGCGCTCCAGCACCTCGTGGTTCCAGCGGGAGCCGAGCATGTTGAAGCCCAGGACGCGGGTGCCGTCGTGGACGATGCGCTGCGAGACGTTCTTGCCGGGCAGGCGTCGGTAGATCGTGGGGGTCCCCTCGGGCAGCTCCATGACCTGCCCCACGGTGGTGTATTCGATCTCGAAGAACTTGGAGCTGTTGAAGAAGATCGGCGGCTGGTAGGTGACCTCGTCTCCGAAGAGGTTGCGGGCCACCAGCGCGCCCTGGCGCTTGGCCGAGTACCAGATCAGCTCCGTCAGCGGGCGCTCCTGGCCCGGCGTGTGGATCTCCGCGCAGTCGCCGCAGGCGTACACCCCGTCCAGGTCGGTCTGGAGCGTCGGATCGACCACGATCCCGCGCCCGAGGCGCGGCCCCTCGGTGAACTTCTTGAGGCGCTCAACCGCCGGGTGGACCCCCGCGCAGACCCCGAGGAGCTGGCAGGGCAGGTCGCGCCCCGCGCTGGTGTGGACGCTCTTGACGCGGCCCTGCGGGTCCACGTCGATGCGGGAGAGCTCCTCGTTGAGGGCCAGCTCGACCCCGTGGGCGCGCATGTGGGCGCCCACCATCTCGCTCTCCTCCTGCCCGAGCGCCACCGGCCAGTACCAGGGCTCGCGGACCAGGAAGGTGACCTTCTTGCGGTGGTAGAGCAGGCACTCCACCAGCTCGATCCCGATCAGGCCGCCGCCCACCACCACGGCCTCGCGGGTCGAGGGGGTGAGGCGCTCGCAGGTGTCCAGGTCCTGCATCGACACGAAGTGGACCAGGCCATCCTTGACCTCCGCAGCTCCCGCCCAGGGGAACATGTTGGCGACCGCCCCCACCGCGAAGACCAGCTTGTCGTAGGTCAGCTTCTGGCCGCTCCCCAGCGTCAAGGTCCGCTGGCTGTGGTGCATGTCCACCACCCAGTCGCGCACCCGCTCGATCCGCTGCTTCGCGTAGACGCCGCGCTCCAGCGGCTCCAGATCCCGGCGCTGCAGGGTGTTCATGTACGCGTACATCAGCGCGGTCCGTGAGAAGAAGTAGTCCGTCTCCCCGCTCACCACCGTGATCGACGCACCCGCGTCCCGCTGCCTCGCCGCCAGCGCGCAGGTGATCCCTGCCACGCCGTTGCCGATGATGACGATCTTCACGCGTCTCCTCGCCTTCGCTTGGGCGCGAGCCTCCCGCTCGCGCGCTTCATGACTCGACAACGCCACACCCTATCACCCAGGCGCCGCACCGACAAGGCCCCGTGCCCCCACCCCACGCGCCGTTACAAAAACACCGCCCCCTCCGCGGGCGGGTGTTGTAGAACGGGGGTCCGGGGGCGGCTCGCCCCCGGCCGCCGGGCAGCTCCCCCCAAACAACACAAAAAACAAAAAAATAATATAAAAATATTAGTTTTATGACAGTA
>CAUJGC010000152.1 GCA_963169075.1 Myxococcota bacterium | reverse complement strand
GGGCCCACCCTCACCAAGATCACCATCTGCAACTACATCACCCCCACCATCGTCCGCGCCGTCGAGCACATCACCGCCCTCACCCCCAACCACCCCCACCTCTACCTCGCCAACGGCCGCGACGAGACCGTCGATCTCGCCCTCCGCACCCTCAAGTGGCACCGCAAGGACGCCGCCGTCGCCATCGGCCTCGAAGGCGGCTACGTCGGCCACACCACCGCCGCCGCGCGCTCCATCTCCGATCCCACCACCCACGCCCAGGCCCCCGCCTACTTCCCCTGGCCCCGCACCCCCCACCCCGCCCGCGTCGGCACCCCCGCCGCCATCCAGGCCCTCCGCGACGCCATCCAGCACGCCGGCGGACCCGACCGCGTCTTCGGCCTCTTCGTCGAGCCCGTCCAGGAGCGCTTCGGACACGTCATCCCCCAGGACTTCTGGACCGCACTCGGCGCCCTCCGCGACGAGACCCGCATCCCCATCGTCGCCGTCGAGACCGCCTCCGCCGCCTGGCGCTCCGGCCTCGGACCCTTCGTCCACCCCACCCTCCCCATCCAGCCCGACATCGTCACCTGGTTCGGCGGCGGACAGGTCGGCTTCGTCCACCTCCAGACCCAGGTCTTCGTCCCCAACCCCCTCACCATGGTCTCCACCTGGGCCGGCGACGAGCTCAGCCTCATGCGCGTCCACCACCAGCTCCGCGCCATCCGACACCTCGACCTCCCCGACACCCTCGCCGCCTTCGAAGACGCCCTCGAACCCCTCCGCGAACACAACATCGAGCTGCGCGGACTCGGCCTCTACCGCGTCCTCAACCTCGGCGACAAGGCCAACCGCCTCCGCGACGAGCTGAGACACCAGGGCGTCCGACTCTACCCCCTCGGACAGGGGCTCCTCGCCCTCATCCCACCCCTCGATCTCAGCGCCGCCGACGCCGCCAGCTTCAAGAACAGACTGGAAAAGTCCATTAAAAATCTATAAAATAAATCATAAATCGAGAGCGCATATGCAAGAACGTCCGCCCTACTTCCTCACCTGGTCCGCCCAGCATAACGCCAGGCCCCTCCCCGTCACCGGCGGCGAAGGCTGCTACTTCACCACCGACTCCGGCGAGCGCTGGCTGGACCTGGGCAGCATGACCTACCACGTCAACGCAGGACACGGCGAGCGGCGCATCATCGACGCCGTCAAGGCCCAGGCCGACCAGCTCTGCGTCTCCATGCCCAACGCCGACTTCCCCGCCAAGCGCCTCCTCGCGGAGAAGCTCCTCCAGATCGCCCCCCCCGGCTTCTCCCGCGTCTTCTTCACCCTCGGCGGCTCCGAGGCCGTCGAGAACGCCATCAAGATCGCCCGCATGGTCACCGGGCGCTACAAGCTCATCAGCCGCTACCGCGCCTACCACGGCGCCACCCTCGGCGCCGTCTCCCTCAGCGGCGACTACCGACGCCCCCCCGTCGAGCCCGCCCTCGTCGGCGCCCTCCACGCCATGGACTGCTACTGCGACCGCTGCCCCTTCGGCCAGCAGCCCGGCAGCTGCCGCCTCGAGTGCGCCACCCACATCGCGGACATGCTCGACCTCGAAGGCCCACGCACCGTCGCCGCCGTCTTCATGGAGCCTGTCGTCGGCGCCAACGGCGTCCTCATCCCCGCCCCTGGCTACTGGCAGCGCGTCCGCGACGCCTGCGACCAGCACGGCACCCTCCTCGTCGCGGACGAGGTCCTCACCGGCTTCGGACGCACCGGACGCTGGCTCGGCCTCGAACACCAGGGCGTCACCCCCGACCTCATCACCCTCTCCAAAGGCCTCACCAGCGGCTACGGCACCCTCGGCGCCATCCTCGTCCACGACCGCATCGCCCAGCACTTCGACCACAACGTCCTCTACGCCGGCCTCACCGGCTACGCGCACCCCCTCGCCTGCGCCGCCGCCCTCGCCGCCATCCAGGTCTACGAAGACGACGGCCTCGTCCAGAACGCCGCCGCCCTCGAACCCCTCCTCCGCGACGAGCTCACCCGCCTCCGCGACCGCTTCGCCCCCCACGCCCGCTTCGTCCGCGCCATCGGCCTCCTCGGCGCCATCGAGTTCGACGCCCCCGAGGACCGCTACCTCGCCCTCAAGGCCGCCCTCACCCGGCGGCGCGTCCACGCCTTCGTCCAGAAGGCCAGCCGCTGCCTCATCCTCGCGCCGCCCCTCTGCATCGATGAAGACACCTTGAAGCTGGGAATACAGGAAATCGAGTCAGCTCTCGCTGAGGTCTTCACCCCCCAAGGAGACGACACCCCATGACCCGCCCCTCCTCCAAGCGCCGCGACACCATCGCGCAGGCCCTCGACGGCCTCACCGACGGCGCCGCCATCATGGTCGGCGGCTTCGGCCTCTGCGGCAACCCCGAGGCCCTCATCCAGGGCGTCCTCGACGCCGGCGCCCGCGACCTCACCCTGATCTCCAACAACTCCGGTAACATGGGCAAGGGCCTCGCCCTCTGGCTCCGCGCGGGCATCGTCCGCCGCGTCATCTGCTCCTACATCGGCAACAACGAAGACCTCCACCGCCTCATGGCCGCTGGCGCCGTCGAGGTCGAGATCACCCCCCAGGGCACCCTCGTCGAGCGCATGCGCGCCGCAGGCGCCGGCATCCCCGCCTTCTACACCCCCACCGGCGTCGGCACCGTCGTCGCGGACGGCAAGGAGACCCGCGAGATCAACGGACGCACCTACCTCCTGGAGCACGCCCTCCACGCCGACTTCGCCCTCATCCGCGCCCAGCGCGCTGACGCCTTCGGCAACCTCCGCTTCTGGCGCACCGCCCGCAACTTCTCACCCGTCATGGCCACCGCCGCCCGCGTCACCGTCGCGGAGGTGGACCACCTCCTCCCCAACGGCGCCATCGACCCCGACGACGTCCACCTCCCCGGCCTCTACGTCCAGCGCCTCGTCGAGGTCACCCAGCACGAAGACCCCTTCGAGTACCGCACCACCCGACCCCGACCCGACGCCGGAGCCTGAACACCATGACCTTCTCCAAGCAGGACATCGCCCGACGCGCCGCCCAGGAGATCCCCCCCGGCAGCGTCGTCAACCTCGGCATCGGCCTCCCCACCCTCGTCGCGGACTTCATCCCCCCCGGCAGCGACGTCTGGCTCCACTCCGAGAACGGCCTCCTCGGCATGGGCCCCTTCCCCTTCGAAGGCGACGAAGACCCCCAGCTCATCAACGCCGGCAAGCAGACCGTCACCGTCCTCCCCGGCGGCTCCACCTTCGACTCCGCCGCCTCCTTCGCCATGATCCGCGGCGGACACGTCGATCTCGCCATCCTCGGCGCCATGCAGGTCTCCCAGCACGGCGACCTCGCCAACTGGGCCATCCCCGGCGGACGCGTCATGGGCATCGGCGGCGCCATGGACCTCGCCTCCGGCGCCCGGCGCATCCTCGTCCTCACCACGCACACCACCAAAGACAACGAGCCCAAGCTCGTCGCCGCCTGCGACTACCCCCTCACCGCCGTCCGCGCCGTCGCGCGCGTCATCACCGACCTCGCCGTCCTCGACTGCACCCCCGAGGGCTTCCGCCTCGTCGAGCTCGCCCCCGACGTCTCCCTCCAACAGCTCCGCCAGGCCACCGGCGCCCCCATCCTCACCCCGTAAAATGGGGGTCCAGGGGGGAGCTTCCCCCCTGGATCGCGTCCCCCACGGGGCTCATGCACTCCACTGCATAAACAACCCCTCCCTACCTCTCAAGTCAAAAGCGTGTATCGGCAACCCTAGGTGAGATTATGCACTGGCTGCTGAGCGCAGCGTGGGTGCTCGGCGTGACGCTCCTCGGCGCCGCGCCAGCCGCCGGGGAACCCCCCCCGGGTATGATCCTCATCCCCGCAGGCCCCTTCATCATGGGCGCCGACGAAGGCGGCGAGGAGGACGAGCATCCGGCGCACGAGGTGGTGCTGCGCAACTATTATATAGATCGTCGGGAGGTGACCCGGGGCGAGTACGACGCGTGCGTGGAGGCTCGGAAATGCCCTCCCCCGCGCGTCTTTGCGGCCCGCTTTCATCAGCCCGAGCGCCCGGTGGTGGGGGTGACCCACGACGCGGCGCGGGCCTACTGCGCCTTCGTCAGCAAGCGCCTCCCCACCGAGGCCGAGTGGGAGAAGGCCGCCCGAGGCCCCAAGGGCCAGACCTACCCCTGGGGCGAGGCCGAGCCCGTCAAGGGGGTGCACGGCTGCTTCGGGTGGGTCGAGGGGCAGCCCTGCCTCCCTGGCGCCTTCCCCCAGGGGGACAGCCCCTACGGCGTCACCGACATGGCGGGCAACGTCTGGGAGTGGACCGCCGACGTCTACGACGCCGGCTACTACCCCCGCTCCCCCGCCGACAACCCGCCCGGGAGCACCTGCGCCGAGTCCATCACCTTCCACGCCCAGCTCATCAAGGACCGCAAGCAGGGCTACACCGGCAAGAACCCCATCCCCACCGAGTGCGAGTACGTCCTCCGCGGCGGCGCCTGGAACTACCCCGCCAACGGGCTCCGCTCCTCCAACCGCGTCCACCACGCCGCGCGCTTCCGCATCAACGTCGCAGGCATCCGCTGCGCTGCGGACGCGCCCCCTCAACCCAACCCCCAGCCCCCCGCCACGCCATGATCCGTCGCCTCGCCTCCTGCTTCGCCGCGCTCCTCCTCCTCACCGCAGCCGCCTGCGACGACAGCGCCAACACCGCGCCGCCTGCCGCCAACAACGCCGCGGTCAACAACAACCCCGCCAACAACAACCCCGCCAACA
>CAUJGC010000151.1 GCA_963169075.1 Myxococcota bacterium | reverse complement strand
CCTCCTGAGAGCGCAGCGAGCAGGAGGGTACGGAGCCGGGGGGGTTGCGTCACGGGGGGATCGGCCCGTTCGTCCTGAGAGCGCAGCGAGGAGGAGGTTACGGGGCCTTGGGGGTGATCTTGTTGCCGTTGGCGTCGAGGCAGTCGCCGTTGGCGTCCTTGGAGGCGCAGGCGTCCTGGCTGGCGGCCTCGGTGGCGTCGGCCTTGTCCGGCGCAGGGGTCTCCTTCTTGAGGCCGGGCTTGGCGCTGGCCTGGGTGCTGGCGGGGCGAGTGCCCGCGCCCCAGGCCTCCTGGGCCTGGGCGGTGGGGAGGGCGAGGGCGAGGGCGAGGAGCGCGAAGGAGGACGCGAGGAGGTGACGCATGGGGGGGATGCTTCGGTAGGGGGAGAGAGGGAGGCTCGTTGCCTCACGATCGGACAGACGGAGGCCGGGGGAGTCTGTTGCAGGCGCGGGTGAAAGACATGGCGATTCGTGGGGGCGCTGGAGGGGGCAGTCGGGATATATCCTGAAATTGATTTGTTTTTTATTGTCTTTGTGTTTGTTTTTGGTTTTCTGCATGCCTCCGGCGGCCAGGGGGGAGTCCCCCTGGACTCCGTTTATCAGGGCTCGGCAGCCAGGGGGACAGATGATCCGGGTTGCGCTTGGGAGGCGAGGCGGGTAGAGTGGCGGGGTCATCGGCGCGGCGTCCCAGGTTCTAGCTTGGTGCTCGCACCGGGGCGGCGTTGCGCCGCCCGAGCTGCTTCCTGCTCATGCCTCACAAGGAAGGCTGTTTCAGGGTTTTCTAGTCGGCTAGAGGATCATCGCGATCACGCCAGGCTGGTTCAACCCCGAGATGACGTGGTTCTGGCGTGATCGCGATGATCCTCTAGCCGGAAAACCCCGTTAGCCTTCCGTTGTCCCAGGTCCTGTCGTAGAGCTGTTGGTCGCGCTGATGCGGAGAGGCCGCCCCTGAGAGGGGGCGGCCTCTTGTGTTTTGTGGCCTGCTGCGGGGGTTCAGGCGGCCTGGATCTGGAAGTTCCAGGCTTTGCGGAAGGTGACGCGCGGGTTGAGGTGGTCCTCGACGAAGCGGACGTGTGCGGGGTGCTGGAGGTAGGCGGGGATGTCCTCCAGGCGCTCGAAGCGGACGGCGAAGGAGACATCCCAGGCCTGGTCGGAGCCGTCGGGGGCGGCGGCGCCGGCGCGTACGGCGAGGACGCCGGGGACAGCGGGGAGGTGTGTGAGGGCGAGCTGGACCAGCTCGTCGCGTCCGTGGGGGTTGGCGAGGTGGTCGTGGAGCTTGAGGAAGACGTAGCGCTCGAACATGGGGTGGGTCCTGGGCGGGGGTGGAGGGAGGGCGGGCGCGCGGGCGCCGCGCTCCTCGTTATGGGGGATGCGGCGGGTGTAGGCAAGGAGGCGGGATGGGGGTAGTGTGGCGTGAGCGCGGAGGAGGCGCGGGCTATGATCAAGCTGGAGGAGCGCGGCGAGCTGGCGGTGATCACGGTGTCGGGTGCGCTGACGTGGTCGGAGGTGCGGGCGCAGCATGTGGCGGTGCGCGCGCGGGTGGAGCGGGGGGGGCCGGTGTTGGTGGACGCGCGGGGGTTGGAGTCGGTGACGGGGCTGGGGCTTCGCTTCTTGTTGGCGCTGCACCGGGCGGGGGCGCACGGGGGGGCTCGGGTGGTGGTGGTGGGGCTGGGCGGGGCGGCGCGTGAGCTGGCGTCGCTGGCGGGCTTTCTGGAGCTGTACACGACGGCGCCGACGCTGGAGGAGGCGCTGGCGTGGCTGGGTGTCTCGGAGGAGGTGTGGTGATGGTGGAGCAGACGCGGATCGATGGTCACCCGACGCTGTGCTGGGAGGGCTGGCAGCTGCGGGCGGGGCGCGCCCTGCCCTTCGGCGCGACGGTGGTGCCGGGGGGGATCAACTTCTCGATCATGTCGCGGCGGGCGACGGGGTGCACGCTGGTGCTCTTCGAGAAGGGGGCGGCGTCGCCCTTTGTGGAGATCCCGTTTCCGGCGGAGTGTCGGGTGGGTCACGTCTTCGCGATGGTGGTCTTTGATCTGGACCCGGAGCGGATCGAGTACGGCTACCGGATGGAGGGTCCGTCGGAGCCGCGGCGCGGGGATCGCTTCGATCCCGAGGTGATCTTGATGGACCCGTTCGCGCGGGCCATCGGGGGTCGGGAGGTGTGGGGTGCGGCGCCGCGTCACGCCGAGGACGTCTACCCCTACCGGGCGCAGCTCATGGCGGAGGACTACGACTGGGGGGACGTGCGCTCGCCGCGGCTGCCGATGGAGGAGCTGGTCATCTATGAGCTGCACGTGCGCGGGTTCACGCGGCACCCGTCGTCGGGGGTGGCGCACCCGGGGACGTTCGCGGGGCTGCGGGAGAAGATCCCGTACCTGAAGGAGCTTGGGGTGAACTGCGTGGAGCTGATGCCGATCTTCGAGTTTGACGAGCTGGACAACAAGAATGTCCATCCGGAGAGCGGCGAGGCGCTTCAGAACTACTGGGGCTACAACAGCGTGGGGTTCTTCGCGCCGAAGGCGGGGCTGGCGGCGAGCGGGGCGGCGGGGCTTCAGTCGGACGAGCTGAAGG
Source organism: Myxococcota bacterium (assembly GCA_963169075.1). Lineage (GTDB taxonomy): Bacteria > Myxococcota_A > Bradymonadia > Bradymonadales > CAUJGC01. Next base: position 20,891 of record CAUJGC010000151.1, on the reverse strand, counting down.
CGATGGTGCGGGCGCTGCATCAGGCGGGGATCGAGGTGATCCTGGACGTGGTGTTCAACCACACGGCGGAGGGGGATCACACGGGGCCGACGATCTCGTACCGCGGGCTGGACAACCGGACGTGGTATCTGCTGGACGGCGAGGGTCGCTATCGGAACTACAGCGGGGTGGGCAACACGCTGAACTGCAACGATCCGACGGTGCGTCAGCACGTGCTGGACTGTCTGCGCTACTGGGTGTCGGAGTATCATATTAATGGATTTCGATTTGATTTAGCGTCTATTTTAGGTCGAGACTCCCAGGGCGAGCCCCTGGAGAACCCGCCGCTGCTGGAGGCGATGGCGTATGATCCGGTCCTGGCGGGCTGCAAGCTGATCGCGGAGGCGTGGGACGCCGGGGGGCTCTACCAGGTGGGGAGCTTCCCGTCGTATGAGGGGCGCTGGGCGGAGTGGAACGGGCCGTACCGGGACACGCTGCGTCGCTTTCTGCGCGGCGACATGGGTCAGACGGCGGTGATGGCGCTCCGGCTGGCGGGCTCCCCGGATCTCTATCCGCGTCGTGGGACGCGGGCGTCGGTCAACTTTGTGACGTGCCACGACGGGTTCACGCTGCGGGATCTGGTGAGCTACACCGAGAAGCACAACTGGGAGAACGGCGAGCAGAACCGCGACGGCAACGGCAGCAACGACGCCTGGAACGGCGGCGTGGAGGGGCCGAGCGACGATCCCAGGCTGGAGGCGCTGCGTCAGCGTCAGATGAAGAACGCGGTGGCGATGCTGCTGCTCTCGCAGGGTGTGCCGATGCTCCTGATGGGGGACGAGGTGGGGCGGACCCAGCGCGGCAACAACAACGCGTACTGCCACGACGCGCCGTGGAACTGGCTCAACTGGGAGGATCGGGCCGCGAATGCGGCGCACTTCCGCTTCACGCAGCAGATGATCGCGTTCCGGCGCGGCCACGCGGCGCTGCGGAGCCCGGAGCACCTGCGGGGCGTGGACTCGGCGCGGAGCGGGTTCCCGGATCTCTCGTGGCACGGCGTGGAGCCGTGGAAGCCGGATCATGCGCCGTGGAGCCGCACGCTGGCCTTCATGCTCTGCGGGCGCCACGCCAGGCCCCAGGATGATACGATCTACGTCGCGATGAACATGCACTGGGAGCCCCACGCCTTCGGGCTCCCGCACCTCCCCGCCGGGTGGCGCTGGAGCCGCGCCATCGACACCGCCCTCCCCTCCCCCGACGACATCACCGACGTCGGCGCCGAGGCGCCGCTGGAGGAGCAGTCCTTCTACCGGGTCGGGGCGAACGCAGTGGTGGTGCTGGTGGGGAGGCCGTCGGCTTGATCGCGGCCTGAACGCAAGAGAACGGCATAAATTTAAATAAAAATACATAAAAATAAATCATATCCGGTGAACTCCATGATTGAGTCCGTCACCTTCAAGAACTTCAAGTCGCTGCGTGACGCCACCCTTGAACTCGGGCGCCTCACCGCGCTGGTCGGGGCCAATGGGTGCGGTAAGAGCACGGCGCTGTTGGGGGTGCGGGTTGTGATGGAGTCGCTGGGGATGGAGTCCGATAGCATCCGTGCTCTCGTCACCAGGCGCGTGAGCCCCGCGCCGCTTGAAGGTCTCTGCGCCGCAGGCCCTTCCCCAGCAAATGGTTGGCTCATTGATCTGCGCGGGCACGGCATTGAATGGGCGGCAGAGTTCGTCATCGAGAGAACACCCAACCCATTCAAATCGATCGGTCGTGTGCTTAAAACGGAGCTGGGACGCGCAGATCGCGTGCTCTCGCTCCGCCTCGATCCCGGCATCCTCGCCAGCCCCTCCCCTGCGACGATACGAGAGCCCACGATGGATGATCGTGGTGCAGGCCTGGCGACGCTCCTGCACCACCTCGCGGCGGCGCGGGATGAGCGGCTGGATTCTATCGAGGCGGACATGCGCGAGGTGGTCCCGACCTTCAAGCGCGTCTACACCACCTCAGCGGCGGTGCCGTCAACTGGACACGCGGGGTTCACCCTCGACATAGGCTTTGAGGGGATCGGTCGGGTGCCGGCGTCGCATGTGAGCGAGGGGTCGTTGCTGGCGTTGGGGCTCTTGTCGTCGCTCCATATGGAGGGCGCCGATCTGGTGCTGTTCGACGACGCCGACCGGGCGCTGCACCCGGTGGCGCAGTATCGGCTGGTGGAGATCCTCTACAAGGTGCTGGAGCGTCGCCCGGAGCTTCAGGTCGTGTTGACGACGCACTCGCTGGATCTGGTGAACGCGTGCCGGGCGGAGGATGTGCGGGTCATGGGGATGACACCTGAGGGGACGAAGATCCGCAAGCTGACGGAGCACCCGGAGGCCGCGCGATGGCTGGATGTGCTTCGCCCCGGCGAGATGTGGTCCAGCGTCGGTGAGTCCTGGGTGGGAGAGTCCTGGGTTGGAGAGGCGCCATGAAGGCGTTTGGGTTGCTCAATGGCGGCATGGAACTCATCAAATCAATCAAAACAACATGATTTTATGCATAAATTCATGTCGATTTTGACTTTTCAGCAGGGACCACAGCGAGGAGCCAGGCGGCGCCGACGAGAGCGTTGACGAGGGAGGCGGCGAGGATGGCGCCTTCGAGGTCGAGCCATTGTCGCTCCAGGGTGGTGGAGGCGGCGAAGATGGCGGCGACGTTGACGAGGGTGAGGAGCCACCACTCGGTGGCGAAGACGCGTCCGCGGAAGGCGTCTTCGGCGCGGAGCTGGAGGAGGATGGAGGAGAAGACCCAGTTGGCGCCGGAGAGGACATGGGCGAGGAGGACGGGGAGGAGGATCCAGAGGGCGTGGCGGTCGAGGGTGGTGGCGGCGTAGAGGCCGCCGCTGAGGAGCATGCAGAGGCCCATGAGGAGGGGCCAGCGGGTGAGGTCTTTGAAGAGGGCGCGGCCGACGAGGGGTCCGATGCCGGTGCCGAGGCCTCGGGCGGCGAAGAGGAGGCCGACGCCGACGGCCTCGGGGACGCCGGTGAGGCCGCCGCCGAGGAGGGCGAGCATGTAGACGAGGGCGGCGCCGCCCGCGGCCCAGGCGGCCTTGGCGAAGGCCATGCGGGCGACGGGGGGGTGTCGGTAGAGGTAGGCGAAGCCAGCGGCGATCTGGTGGGTGGCGGCGCGCCAGAGGGGCTGGGTGGGGGGCGTGTCGGTGTGGGGTGAGGGGATGTGGGCGCGCCAGAGGAAGGCGGCGGAGAGGAGGTAGGAGGCGGCGTCGATGGCGAAGACGGCGCGCTCTCCGAGCCACTCGGTGGCGAAGCCGCCGAGTCCGGCGCCGAGGGCCAGGAGGGTGGACCAGGTGGTGGCCATGAGGGCGTTGGCGGGGATCAGCTCGTGGGGCTGGGTGATGTTGGGGAGGGAGGCGGAGCGGGCGGGCTGGAAGACGGAGCCGACGGTGATCTGAAGCGCGATGAGGGCGTAGAGGAGGGGGAGGTGCTCGGCGGTGGAGATGGCGAAGTAGCCGAGGCCGAGGGCGAAGCGGAGGAGATCGGCGCCGATCATGAGGCGTCGTCGGTCGAAGCGGTCAGCGAGGACTCCGGCGAGGGGAGAGGCGACGCCGAGGGCGCCCATCTTGATGATGAAGACGAGGCCGAGGGCGAAGGGGGAGTGGGTGAGGCGCTCGACGATGCTGTAGACGGCGATGGTGTGGAACCAGTCTCCGAAGAGGGAGACGACGTCTGCGAGCCAGAGGTGTCGGAGGTCGCGGTTCTGGCGGAGGAGCTGGAGGTAGCCGAGGTGTGGGGTGTCGGTCATGAGGAGGCGGAGGTGTAGTGTCGGAGCGCGGTGCGCCAGGCGAGGCGCGCGAGGAGGAGGAAGGCCAGGGCGAGGGTGAGGGCGAGGGCGATCTGGGGGAGGTCGAGCTGTCCGAGGAGGGCCATGGCGGGCCAGGAGGTCATGAGGAGGACGGGGATGACGAAGGTGAGTACGGCGCGGACCCAGCCGCGGAAGGCGGAGGCGGGCCAGCGGGCGGCGTCGAAGATGGCCTCGAAGAGGTTGGCGAGGTTGTCTACGCGGACGAACCAGAAGGCGGCGGAGACGGCGATGAGCCACACGCTGTAGAGGATGCAGGTGGCGCCGCCGAGGAGCGCGAGGGCGGCGAGGATGTGGAGGGGTTGGGGGGTGAGGTGGAGGCGCTGGCAGGCGACGACGGCGAGGGCGGCGCCGCCGAGGAGCTGGACGAGTGAGGCGGGCTCGACGCGGCCGAGGGAGATGAGGAGCTGGGCGTCGGCGGGCTTGACGAGGAGGAGGTCGAGGGTGCCGCGTCGGATGTGCTCGACGACCTGCTGGAGGTTGGGCTGGATGAAGGCCTCCATGATGCCTTTGAGCGCGATGAAGAAGGCCATGACGAGGAGGGCCTGGTCGAGGCTCCAGCCGCCGAGGGAGGGTCGCTCTCCGAAGACGAGGAGGAGAGGGGCGAGGGTCCAGCCGAGCCAGACGAGGGCCATGAGCCCCTGGAGGGCGAAGTCGAGGCGGTAGCGCATCGAGGTCTGGAGGGCGACGCTGAGGAGGGCGGCGCTGACGCGGAGGAGGTGCATGGGTGGGGTCAAGCTCCGTAGGCCTCGAAGCGTCGGACGCCGCGGCTCCAGAGGGCGAGGGCGGCGGCGCCGAGGAGGAGGCACCAGGCGGCCTGGAGGGCGAGGTGTGGGAGGAGGTCGTGGGCGGGGATGCGTCCGAGGGCGATCTCGACGGGGAGGCCGAGCATGGCGTGGAAGGGGAGCCAGGCGTTGAGGTGCTGGAGCCACCTGGGGAGGAGGTCTGCGGGGACGAGGTAGCCGGAGAGGAGGGCCCAGAGGCCGAACCAGACGCTCCACAAGGCGAGGGACTGCTCGGTCCAGAAGGCCAGGGCGCCGATGAGGACGTGGACGGCGAATTGGAGGAGCCAGGCGCCCGCGACGGCGACGGGGAAGGCGAGCCAGTGGAGGGGATCGGCGGTGAGATCGGGGCCGTCGTGGAGGAGGAAGGCGAGGCCGACCAGGGGGAGGATGATGGCGAGGCGGAGGGGTCGGTCCCCGAGGACCTGCCCGGCGTAGGCCCAGAGGGGGTGGAGGGGTCGGAGGAGGCGGAGGGTGAGGGAGCCGGCGCGGATCTCCTCGTTGATGGCCCAGACGGCCCAGCACTCGGAGAGGTGGCGGACGAGGATGGTGGCGAGGAAGTAGGCGATGAAGGTGTCTTCGGAGTAGCCCTGGAGGGGGCCCTCGGCGGCGAGGGTGGTCCAGAGGGCGAGCATGACGAGGGGGAGTGTGGTGGCGAGCATCCAGATGATGATCTGGGCGCGGTAGACGAGGGCCTCAGCGACGCCCACGCGGAGGAGAGCGGCGGCGATGCGGAGGGGGTGTCTCACGCGGGGTCCGCCGGGGGTGTGTTGCGGAGGAAGACGCGCCGCATGACGTCTTCCAGGGGCGGGTCATCCACGGAGAGATCCGCCACGGGGAGGTCGGTGAGGAGGCGCGCGATGGTGGGCTGGAGGGTCTGGCGCGGGACGAGGAGGACGGCGACGTCGCCTTCGAGGCGCTGGAGGTGGCCGAAGGGGGCGAGGGCTTCGGGGGGAGGCGGGGCGGTGAGGCGGAGGGTGACGCGCTTGTCGGGGAGGGTGTCCGCGACGAGGCGGTCGAGGGCGCCGTCGTAGCGGACGGTGCCCTGGTCGATGAGGATGACGCGGGGGCAGAGGGCCTCGACGTCGTTCATGTAGTGGGTGGTGAGGAGGATGGTGGCGCCGGTCTGCCGGTTGTAGTCGCGGATGAACTCGCGGAGGGTGGCCTGCATGGCGACGTCGAGGCCGATGGTGGGCTCGTCGAGGAAGAGGACGCGGGGGCGGTGGAGGAGGGCCGCGCAGAGCTCGCACTTCATGCGCTCGCCCAAAGAGAGGTTGCGGGTGGGTCGGTCGAGGAGCGCGCCGAGGTCGAGGAGGGCCACGAGGTCGTCGAGGGTGCGCCGGTAGTCGGCGGGATCGATGTGGTAGATGGCGCGGTTGAGATCGAAGGTGTCACGCGGGGGGAGATCCCAGATGAGCTGCTGCTTCTGGCCCATGACGAGGGCGATGGTTGTGAGAAATCCACGCTTCCTTGCATGGGGTGTATGACCAAAGATGGAGACGCTGCCGGAGGTGGGGTGGAGGAGGCCGGAGAGCATCTTGAGGGTGGTGGTCTTGCCGGCGCCGTTGGGGCCGAGGAAGCCGACGCAGGCGCCGGGTTCGACGGTGAAGGAGACGCGGTCCACGGCGCGGACCTCTTCGACGCGGCGCTTGAAGAGGCCGCGGAGGGCGCCGCGGAGGCCGGGCTCTTTGTGGGGGACGTGGTAGACGCGGGTGAGGTCCTGGACGTGGATCATGACTCGGCGCGGCGTGGTGGTGTGGCGGCGAGCTGGAGCATCTGGGCGAAGAGGCGCTCGGCGCGGGCGGCCTGTCCCTGGGCCCACCAGGTCTCGGCGGCGAGCTGGAGGATCTGGACGGCGGAGCGTCGCCGGTCATTCTGGACGAGGGCCTCGGCGGCGATCTCCAGCAGCTCGGCTTCGGCGCTGGCGAGAGCGGGGTGGAGGTGCTTGCCGAGGGCTGCGCGGGCGTCTTCGATGCGCTCGGGGAGGTCGAGGAGGGCGCTGGCGGCGATGACGGCGCACCAGGCGCAGGCGTTGAGGGCGAGGTCGTCGCCTTCGAGGGCGCGGAGGAGGTGATCGGCGTAGTTGAGGGCCTCCTGGGGTCGCTGGAGGTGGATGAGGGTCCTGGCGAGGCCGAGGCGGAGGAGCTGGACGTAGAAGTTGCCGGTGCCCTCCAGGCGTTGGAGGGCGGCGCGGTAGTCGCGTTCGGCCTCGGGCCAGGCGCGGAGGAGGCGGAAGGCCTCGCCCTGGGTGAAGAGGGCCTGGCTGGCGGCGTGGTAGGCGCCGCGCTGCTCGAAGGTGGCGCTGGCGCGTTGGGCGAGGCGCAGGGCCTCTTCGGGCTGTTCGCGGCTCAAGGCGAGGTGGGCGAGGCCCAGCTCGACCTCCGCGACGGCGACGGGCTCGTGGAGGCGCTCGCGGGCGAGGGTGAGGGCAGCCTGGGCGTGCACCTCGGCGCGCTCCAGCTCCTTGAGGTGGAGGAAGGCGTAGAAGATGCCCAGCTCGGCCCGCGCGCAGGCGTCGGGATCTTCGAGGAGGGTGAGGGCGCGCTTCTGGAGCTGGATCCCCTCCAGGGTGGGCTCGCGCTCTTCGCGGACGCGGCCGAGGGAGGCGCGGGAGATGCCCTCCTCCAGGAGGGCGAGGCCCTGCATCTCGCGGTCGTGGAGTCGCTCTGCGAGGCGCTGGGCCTGCTGGGCGATGAAGATGGAGGCGTCGAAGGCGCCGAGGCGGCGGTCCAGATCGGCGCGGAGGAGCCAGCCCAGGAGCCACACCGGCGTGGTCTGTGCGGGGTCCAGGAGGGCGCAGCTCCGCTGCCAGAGGTCGAGGGCCTGGGCGGCGCCGGAGAAGTCGCCCTCGTTGACGCAGGAGCGGTGGGCCTGAATGAACCAGGGGAGGGCCCGCTCGTAGGAGCTGGCGGCGGCGAAGTGCCAGCCCACGCGGAGGAGGTGCGCGCCGGGGCCGAGGCGAGGCCCGCGCTCCAGGACCTCTGCGATGGCGCGGTGGACTCCGGTCCAGGTGCCGGCGCGGCGCTGGACCTCTTCGATGTGGTCGCGGAGGAGGCGGTGGACGAAGACCCAGCGCTCTTCGACGCGGAGGAGGAGGCCGGCGTCCTGGAGGGGGCCGATGACCAGCTCGGGCGGCGGGGAGAAGCAGGCAGCGGCGACGCGCCCCCACTCGGCCACGTCCAGCTCGCCGCCCAGGGCGGCGGCGATGGCGATGGTGATGGCGCCGGGGGCGCCGACCTTGGCGTAGACGCTCTCCAGGCGGGAGGCCCAGACCCCCTGGACGTTCTCGGGGAGGCGCGGCACGCCCCCGGACTCGAAGCCGAAGCCGCCGGGGCGGTAGACGAGGAGATCGCGCTGGATCCAGTCGTTGAGGAGCTGGATGGCGAAGAGGGGGTTGTTGCGGGTCGCCCGGAGGAGGCGGCGCATGAGGGGCGGCTCCAGCTCCAGGAGTCCGCGGAGCATCGCCTCGACGTCCTTGTCCGGGAGCGGGCCGACCTGGAGGGTCTCGACCTGCGGGTGGAGCGCCAGCTCCTCCCAGCGGGGATCGGGGCGCTGCTTCTCGCCGCCCGCCGTAGCGACGAAGAGGAGCGACATCCTCCCCACCTCCCCCCGCTGGCCCATGAGCCAGGCGAGGTAGCGGATCAGCTCGGGATCGCGGTGCGCGTCGTCGAGGAAGAGGATGACCGGGCGGTGGGCGGAGAGGCCCCGGAGGATCTGGGTGACCGCGAGGAAGCGCGCCTCCTCCGCGTGATCGGCGCCGATGATGTCGTGCTTGCCGCGGAGGAAGGGCCCTGCGTCGGGGCGCGGGCAGGCGATGTGGGTGATCATCTCGATCCAGAGGGGATCGTCGATGCCGAAGCGCTTGACCAGCGCGCGCACCCGCGGCAGCGCCTCGTCCCAGGAGAGGCCGAAGAGGCGGAGCAGATCGCTGATCAGCTGCTGGAGGCCGCGCTGCCCGCCATCCGCCACCAGGCTGTTGATCTGGATCGTGAAGCACGACCCCAGCTCGTGGCTCCGCTCGCAGAGCCACCGGGCCAGGCGCGTCTTGCCGACGCCGCCCTCCCCCCGGAGGATGACGCCGCGGGGCGTGCGCTGCTGCACCGTCTGGTAGAGCGCCGCCCAGAGGCGATCACGCTCCAGCTCCCGGCCCACCAACGGCAGCCCCCGCGCTGGGAGGAGGCGGAGGCCCACCCCCGGGAGCGGCGCAGGAGGCGGCCCGGCCCCCGGCGCCCGCCAGCTGGTCGGCAGGTTGAGGGGCGGCTTGAAGACCGTGGCGCCGTGCTTGCGTGCGTCGTGCCCGATCAGGGAGAGCGGGTCCACCACCGGCGCGCGCCGCGCCGACGTGACGGTGTGCAGCGCGGGCTGCGTCCCCACGACCAGATCGCCTTCGGTCATCGGGCTGCCCGCCCAGGACACCTCCTCCGCGGCCTCGATCTCGACGGTCTGGGTGGACCACCCCAGCTCCAGCAGCCCGAAGAGCGCGTCTGCCGCGCGCCAGTAGCGCCGGAAGGGCGACTTGCCCAGCATCCGATGCAGCCAGCGCGCCGCGCCCTCCGGCAGCGCGAAGCGCGGCTTGAGATCGGGGAGCGGGGTGTTCAGGTGATGCGTCACCACCGCCCCCAGCCCGCCCTTGGCGTCCGCAAAAGGCGGGCGCCCCGTCGCGAGCCACCACCCCAGACACCCCACCGCGTAGAGGTCCGTCCACGGGCCCTGATCCCGCCAGTCCCCGAGGATCTGCTCCGGCGAGATATAGTGCACCGATCCAATCGCCCGCCCTGCCTCCTCCTCGCCGCTGGAGTAATCCCCCAGCGCCCACGCGATCCCGAAGTCCGTCAGCAGGTAGCGGCGCCCCTCCCCGTTCTCGTCGTGCTGCACCAGGACGTTCTCGGGCTTGATGTCGCGGTGGATCACGTCGCGGGCGTGCGCGTGCGCCAGCGCGTCCAGGATCGCGATCAGCACCCCCCGCATCTCCCCCCAGGAGGTCACCGGCGCCTGCTCGGCCAGGACGCCGCCCCGCGCAAACTCCATCGCCAGCCACGGGCACCCCGACGCCAGCCGCCCCCCCGACGCCTCCTCCGCCTCCGGCGTGATCTGGCCCAGATCGTGGAACTTGACGATGTTCGGGTGGTAGAGCCCCGCGAGGACGTGCGCCTCGCGCACGAAGGCCTGCTGGAGACGACGATGCAGCGCGCGACGCGACGTCAGCATCTTGATCGCGACCGGCTCACCCGTCGAGATGTGCGCGCCGCGCCAGATCTCGCCCATGCCACCCCGACCGATCCGCTCCTCCAGCCGGAAGGAGCCGAGCGTTATAGCTTTATCCATATGAAGTGCTCTTTATGGATATTGGATTGGATGTATGAGGCTGGAGTTGGGTGGGGAGGGTTGCGGCGAGTGGGTCGGCACACGCGCGGACGAGAGGCTGGGCGAGCTCTTCAAGACGTCACACCCCGTGTTGTGAGGTCGAGCATTGCATCCTCAACCGCACCACCTTACAAGAAGCCGCACGCGCTGTCGAGAGCGCGACGCCGCTCCCCATAAAACGCACCTGAGGCGCCATGGCACACCCCACGAAGCAACCGCCCGCACCCGAGGTCGAGATACGCGAGATGGAGTTGGAGGACATCGCGCCGGTCTTCATCCTCGGAGAGCGCCTCTTCACCAGCGACCGCTGGCCCAGCCTCTACCGGACCTGGGATGAGTACGAGGTGATCAACCTCTTCGCCTCGGACGGCGACACCTGCTTCGTCGCCGCCCTGGAGGAGCGCGTGGTCGGCTTCGCGCTGGGCGCCATCATCGAAAAGCGCAGAAACCCCTGGAAGTACGGCTACTTGATCTGGATCGGCGTGGATGAGGGCGCCCCCGTCCGCGGCATCGGCCAGCGCCTCCTCAAGGTCCTCACCCAGCGCTTCATCGAGCGCGGCGCCCGCATGATGCTCGTGGACACCGACGCCGAGAACGACCGCGCGATCAACTTCTTCAAGAAGAGCGGCTTCGGCAACGTCCAGCACCACATCTACATGACCAAGAACCTCACCCACGACCCCGACTACCTCAAGCGCAAGTCCCGCCGCGACAAGGAGCGCGAGCACCAGGCCCACGAGCGCGAAGCCTCCCGCGAGCGCCGCGACAAGCCCCGCGAGTAACCCCCCTCCCCTCCCCTCCCCTCCGCCACGGAGCCCCCCCCATGACCTCGCTCCCCGCCGTCCAGCCCACGCGCCTCTTCGCCCTCCTCCAGGAGGCCGTCGCCTGCTACAGCCCCTCCTACCACGAGGCCCCCGCCACCGAGGTCTTCGCCCGCGCCCTCACCCGCGCCGGCCTCCGCGTCGAGCGCCACCCCGTCGCGCCCGGGCGCGAGAACCTCTGGGTGAGCCTCGGCCCCGAGCCCGCCGAGCTGGTCTGGGTCGGCCACGTCGACACCGTCGTCCGCCAGGACCGCAGCGAGATCGGCCCCCGCATCCAGGGCGATCTCCTCTACGGCCTCGGCGCCGCGGACATGAAGTCCGGCTGCGCCGCCGCTGTCGAGGCCTTCATCGCCCTGGCCGAGCACAACCCCCACCCCGCCCGCGGCGTCGCCCTCGCCCTGGTGGTCGGAGAGGAGGAGTACGGCGACGGCGCCGAAGCCCTCCTCGCCCGGCTCCACGAGCCCCTGATCGTGATCGGGGAGCCCACCGATCTGCGCCTCTGCGCCGACCACTACGGCTACCTGGAGCTGCGCCTCCTCACCGGCGGCACCCAGGTCCACGCCGCCCTCCCCCACCACGGCGACAACGCCATCCACGCCATGCTCTCCTGGCTCCAGAGCTCCATCGAGGTCGCCGAGGACCCCGACATGAAGGGCCTCCGCGCCAACCCCCGCCAGATCAGCGGCGGCGGCGCCATGTTCATCGTCCCCGCCCGCTGCGAGGCCACCCTCGACCTCCACATCCCGCCGGGGGAGGGCGCCCTCATGGGGCACCGCGCCGTCGCCCTGGCCCGCGAGCGCGCAGCCGCCCTCCACGGCGGCTGCTCCTTCCAGGCGGAGGAGCTCTTCTGGGCCCAGGGCTTCAAGACCCCCCTCGACGACCCGCGCCTCCGGCCAGCCCTGGATGGCTTCGCCCGCCTCGGCCTCGATCCCCGCCTCGACGCCTTCCCCTCCCACTCCGACGCCAGCCTCCTGCACAGCGCCGGGTGCGCCACCGTCGTCTGCGGCCCCGGACGCCTGGAGGTCGCCCACACCCACGACGAGCACGTCTCCCTCAGCCAGACCCTCCAGGCCGCGCAGCTCTACGCCGCGATGTTCGACGCGGTTGCGCGCGGCGACGCCGCCGTCTAAAGTATCCCCGGACACGATCGCCCCGGTGGTGCCCAGGACACCTCGCCTCCCCACGCCCCAGAGCGCCATGTCAACCCAAGCCGCCCACCTCCTCCACACCTTCCAACAGCACCTCCCCGACGACCTCCGCGCGCAAGCCCTGGAGCTGGACGGGCTCGACGCGCGCCTCCTCGCCCTGGTCGAGGCAGGACAGCAGCGCTGGCCAGAGCTGCCCCTGGAGCCCGAGCACTTCTGCGCCGAGCTGGCCCAGCGCCTCCACGCCAACCCCCCGCGCAAGACCCTGGAGAGCTGGCTCGGCTTCGTCCAGCCCGCCGACTTCCACCTCGCCCTCGCCTGCGCCCAGGGGCAGCAGGGCGCCATCGAGGCCTTCGAGCGCCTCTTCCACGGCGACATCCACCGCCTCATCGCGCGCTACGCGGGCCCCAACACCCAGCCCGACGACCTCCTCCAGAGCCTCCGCGAAAAACTCTTCGTCCACACCCCCGAGCGACCCGCGCGCATCACCGACTACGCCGGGCAGGGCTACCTCCAGAACTGGCTCCGCGTCGCGGGCGCCCGCACCTTCATCGACCTCCTCCGCGCCGCCACCCGGCGCACCGACAAGGAGGACGTCGGCGGCGATGAGCCCCTCCTCGACGCCGCCTCCCCGGCCGAAGACCTGGAGCTGGACTTCCTCAAGCGCGAGTACCGCGGCCACTTCAAGGCCGCCTTCGCAGACGCCATCCAGCGCCTTGACGGCAGCGACCGCGTCCTCCTCCGCCAGGCCCTCGTCTCGCGCCTCACCGTCGAGCAGCTCGGCGCCCTCTACGGCGTCCACGCCTCCACCGCCTCCCGGCGCGTCTCCAAGGCCCGCGAGACCCTCCTTGGCCACACCCGCGAGGCCCTCCTCGCCCGGCTCAAGCTCCAGCGCGACGAGTTCGACTCCATCCTCGACCTCATCCGCTCGCGCCTCGACCTCAGCATGACACGCCTCCTCAGCAACACGCTGGACGCCCAGGACCCGCCCGCCTGACCATGACCACCGAAGACCTCGCGGCGCGCATCGAAGCCGCCGCCGCCGACCTCTTCTGGATGCCCCCCGGCGTTCGCGTCCTCCAGCGCCCCGACCTCACCGCCGCCGTCGCCCCCCACTCCCCCGAGATCCTCCACAACACCGTCTACACCGCCCACCCCGAGAGCCCCGCCCACGCCAGGCGCCTCGCCTCCGAGATCGGCCGCGCCCACCCGCCGCACCTCTCGCGCTGGACGCTCAACCCCCGCGCCCAGGACCTCCTCGCCCAGCCCCTCCTCCAGCACGGCTACCAGCCCTGGCGCACCTGTCAGCTCCGCGTCGCCGCCACCCGGGATCTCCTCGGCGCGGACGCCGACGCCGACCTCCCCCGCGTCGCCCTCGTCCGCGACCTCCCCGCGCTCCACGCCTGGCACGCCACCGCCGCCGCCGCCTTCGGGCGAAGCCCTGGCCCCCACAACCCCGACCTCCTCCAGCACGACCTCCGCCTGGCCCTGGGCGAGCGCCCCCGCGTCGCGCGGCTCCTCGCCCTGGATGACCACGGACGCCCCATCGCCGCCGCCGCCCTCACCCGCTGCCCTGACCACGGCGTCGCCTTCCTCTGGGCCGGTGGCACCCTCCCCGCCCACCGCAACCAGGGCGCCTACTCCGCCCTCCTCCTCGCCAGAGCACGCCTCGCCAATGACCTCCCCTGGATCGCGCTCTTCGCCATCCCCGACACCTCCGCCCCCATCGTGGAGCGGCGAGGCTTCAAGCTGTGTGGTGAGATGGCCTTCTGGGACCGGTGACCCTTTCGGGTGCGTAACCGCCGACGAGCAGGCCGGACGTTACGGCCCCGGGGGGGTCGGCACCCCAAGAATCCGACGCACGTTGACCAGCTCGCGCTCCGGGCTGGGCATCCAGAGGCTCGACTCGCCGCAGGCGTCGTACCAGGCCTGGTGATCCGCCGCCGGGAGCGCCGCGCGGCTCTTGAGCTGCACCAGCTCCATGCCCCACGCCGCGCAGTCGGTCTGATCCCGGCGGGTGTCGCGGGTGGGGATCGCGCGGCCGGTGTAGGGATCGCGCACCTCCTGCACGATCACGCCGCGGAAGACGCCGATCAAGATCGGCACCGTCGTCGCAAGAATCCCAACAACGGCAATGATATAGCCCACGCGGCGCACGTTGCGCGCCGTGCGGACCACCACGGGATCCGTCGAGGCGTCCCCCGAGAGGTAGGAGCCGGAGCGCTCCTCCTCCTCGGGCGCCTCAGGGGCGGGGGGCTCTACGGGGGTGCTACTCATCGGCGTCCTTCAGCGCAGGGAGGTTCTGGAGCTCACCCTCCGACTTGATCCCCTCCCGGTTGAACTCCAGCGTCCGCTTCAGCGCGCCGGGGGCGCGCTTGTCGTAGGCAAACTTCTGGGCGTACACCTCGTAGGCGTGCCGCGCCTCGGCGTAGCGGCCCAGGCGATCCAGCGACACCGCCAGGTGGTAGACGATCTCGTTGGTCGTCCCGCGATCAAACTTGTAGTCCAGCGACTTCAAGAGGTGATCCGCCGCCTCGCCAAACGCCTTCAGCTTGAACTGGGTCATCCCCAGCATCCACTCCAGCTGCGGCGAGTAGTGCGTCTTCTCCACGTGGCGCAGCGACTTCATGAACGCGTCGCGCGCCTTCTCGTACTCGCGGCTCTTGAAGGCCCGCACCCCGTACTCGAAGGCGTCCCACGCCAGCTGGCGGTTGATCCGATCCACGTCCGCCGCCAGCAGCTCCTTCTCCGCCCGGTTCACGATCTTGCCGCGCACCGAGGGGAAGCGCGCCAGCACCTCGTCGTGCTTCTTCTCCTCCGTGAGCCGGTAGATCGCGTAGGCCTCCTCCTCCGCCTCGCGGCGACGCTGCAGCTCGCTCTCCAGCTCCTCCACCCGGTGCTGGAGATCCCCGATCCGCACGTTCGCCCCCTCCACCGCCGAGCGCTCACGCGCCACCTGCGCCTGGAACGCCAGGTAGAGCCCTGCGAAGATCAGCACCGAAAAGAGCACGTAGGCCATCACCGAGTTGAAGACGAACTTCTTCTCGAACATCTCCTGACGCTTCCCGATCTGGCGAATGTCCCCCGAGAGGTTCTTCACCAGGTTGTCGGTCTTGATCGTCAGGTTCCGCGACTCGATGATGTCCTCTTTCACCTCCCGGAGCGTCGTCTCCAGAAGCGGCTTGTCCACGCGTTCGCTCATCGCCCGTCCACTCTCTCCCGTCCAGCGCGCCTCCCACGGCCCGCCACGCCGCCACGGCATACCACGCCCGATAGAGCGCGACAAGTGCCCGCCGGGGGCTGACGACGGCGGCGCCTTCTGCTACACTCCCTCCCTGTGACGCGTCTGACGCCGCATCCACGCCTGATGCCCACCCCGGAAGGAACCCATGCAGAGCCCCAAGCCCACCCGGATCGTTCGCCTCCTCGCCGCAGCAGCCCTCGCCGCAGCCGCCTTCGCCGCGCCGGGCTGCCTCCCCGCCTACGACCCCGATGAGGTCACCCTCACCCCGGGCAACAACAGCAGCAGCAACAACAGCTCGCCCGGGAACAACAACCCCAGCTGCACCGGCGGACAGGAGATCTGCGACGGCGCCGACAACGACTGCGACGGCACCATCGACGAAGACTTCCCGAGAAGAGGCATCCCCTGCGGCAACAACCTCGGCGTCTGCGCCGCCGTCACCATCTGCGAGGGCGGACAGGAGGTCTGCTACGCCATCGTCGAGCCCACCGGCGAGATCTGCGACGGCCTCGACAACGACTGCGACGGACAAGAAGACGAGCTCACCGACTCCGACCCCAACAACTGCGGCGCCTGCGGCAACGTCTGCTCCTTCGCCAACGGCGTCGCCGGCTGCCAGAGCGGACGCTGCGTCCTCATGGGCTGCGAGAGCGGCTTCGAGGACTGCGACCAGGAGCCCTCCACCGGCTGCGAGACCAACACCTCCTCCGATCCCGTCAACTGCGGCGCCTGCGGCTCCATCTGCGGCGATGACTCCGCCGTCACCACCTGCCAGAGCGGCACCTGCGCCATCCAGTCCTGCCAGAGCGGACGCATCGACTGCAACAACTTCGCCCTCGACGGCTGCGAGGCCGACACCACCGTTGACATCTTCAACTGCGGCCAGTGCGGCATGCGCTGCGAGTTCGACAACGCCGTCGCCCAGTGCATCGATGAAGCCTGCGCCTTCACCGCCTGCAACGACGGCTTCGCAGACAGCGACCTCAACAGCGCCAACGGCTGCGAGGTCGGACTCCGCGTCCAGAGCTCTCCCCCCGACGCCGGCCTCAGCAACCTCACCACCGCCGGCAACCTCCTCTACGGCTCCTCCGGCTCACAGCTCTTCGGCTACGAGCTCAACGCCAGCGGCGCCATCGGCGCCCTCCGCTTCTCCTGGACCGCGCCCAGCCCCATCCGACAGCTCAACGCAGGCTCCAACTCCCTCTACATGGCCCTCGACGCCGGGGACGTCTACATCCTCGACACCACCAACCCCGACATGATCCAGACCGAGGGCGTCGTCGTCACCTCCGGCGCAGCGCCCGGCTTCGCGCGCACCGGCGCCACCCTCTACATCGCGGATGGACGCGACGGCCTCCGCGTCGTCGATGTCTCCGACGCCGCCAGGCCCCGCCTCGTCGGGCGCGCCGCCTCCTCGGGGCCCGTCAACTACGCCTTCACCTCCGGCACCCGCGTCATCCTCAGCGGCAACGGACGCGCCGACATGGACATCTTCGATGTCTCCGATCCCGCGCGCCCCACACGCCTCGGCACCTTCGAGACCGTCGCGCCCTTCGACCAGGCCCTCGTCAGCGGCGACCTCATCGTCACCGCGCGCCGCGCCGACACCCGCGTCCAGATCTACCGCTTCAGCGAGGACAACCAGCTCACCTTCCTCGGCTCCTCCGACCTCCCCGGACGGCTCGCCGCCATCGAGCAGCGCTACCCCTTCCTCCTCGCCGTCGTCGGGAACCCCGGACAGCCCCTCTCCGTCCTCACCATCGACATCCGACGCCCCCAGCGACCCGCCACCACCAACACCTTCACCTCCTCCGTCCCCAACGCACCCTCCGCGGCCGCCTTCGCGGAGACGCAGCTCTACGCCGCCGGAGACGGCGGCCTCCAGCGCATCGACATCAGCGACCTCAGACGCCCCGTCGGCGCACAGGACCTCGTCCGGCCCCAGACCTTCAACGACCTCGCCATCCGCCAGAACCGCCTCTACGTCGCCGCGGACGGCGCCCTGGAGGTCCTCGACCTCAACAACCCCCAGAGCCCCACCCGCGTCGCCCGCTTCGGGGACCAGATCCAGCGCATCGCCCTCTCCGACGCCGCGCTCTTCGTCACCGGACAGGGCGGCGCCACCGTCTCCGCCTACACCCTCGGCGGCCTCAGCGAGAACCCCACCCCCTTCGCCACCTTCAACGGCGACGCCGGCCTCCCCCTCGACCTCGAGCCCTCGCCGGACAACACCCACGTCTACCTCCTCTACGCCAACACCCTCCACGTCGTCCGCATCATGCCCGACGCCTCGCTCCTCGTCGGCAGCGTAGACCTCGGCACCTCCTGCCGCACCATGATCCGGCAGGAGTCCTTCCTCTACGCCGCCTGCAACGACGGCGTCGCCATCCTCAACGTCGCCGTCCCCGAGGCACCCACCGTCGCCGTCGTCGGCACAGGCAGCGCCCTCTACGACGTCGATCTCGTCTCCAACACCACCCTCTACGCCCTCAACGACAACGGCATCACCATCCTCGGCGTCAACGTCCCCGGCTCCCTCACCCTCCGCAACGCCGTCTCCTTCGAGGGCGTCGCCGGCCTCCGCCGCATGACCTCCATCGACGACGGCGGCCTCTGGACCGTCGCCTCCTCCGACACCCAGGCCCTCCTCATCGACAGCGCCATGATCACCTCGCCGCGCTACATCGTCTCCCGAAACCTCGGCGCCTCCGTCGTCGAGCTGGTCACCTCCGCCGACTCTGTCTACGCCGGCACCGCGGGCGGCGTCTTCCGCCTCGCCGTGGAGGGCCCCAGCCGATGAAGCGCATCCACCTCCTGGCCTGCTGCATCACCCTCCTGGGCGCCGCAGCGGGCGTCGCCCTCGACTCCACACCCGCCCAGGCCCAGACCCGCGTCCAACGCCAGGCCGCCGAGGTCGCCGGACGCGCCCGCGAGGCCTTCTCCGAAGAGCGCTATGAAGAGGCCGCACAGCTCCTCCAGGACGCCTACAACATCTTCCCCGAGCCCAACTTCATCTGGAACCAGGCCCGCGCCTGGGAGCTCGCAGGGCGCTTCACCGAGGCCGAAGACGCCTACCTCCGCTTCGCCAACCTCGACGTCGGTGACGAAGAGCGCGCCGCAGCCCTCGACCGCGCGGCCCGCTTCCGCGCCGCCGTCCAGCTCCCCAGGCTCGTCCGCGACGCACAGCAGGGCGCCGAGCTGGACGTCCTCCGCAAGAGCGTCAAGTCCCTCCGGGAGAGCGGCGCGCAAGCCCAGACCGCCGAGCCCTCCGGCGGCCCGGACCTCCTGGAGCTGGGCGGCTGGGGGCTCACCGGCCTCGGCGTCCTCGCCTTCGGCGCCGCAGGCACCCTCCACCTCGCCTCCATCGGCACCGTCGAGGAGTACCAGGACGCCGCCGCCCGCGGCGAGACCAACAAGTACAACGCCCTCAAAGACACCCTCAACACGCGCGTCACCACCTCCCAGGTCCTCCTCGGCGGCGGCACCCTCCTCCTCGCGGGCGGCGCCACCCTCCTCTACCTCACCTACTTCCACGACGACGCACCACCCGCTCAGGCCGAGGTCCAGTGGACCCCGATCCTCGTAGACCAGGGCGCTGGCCTCGGCCTCAGCGGCTCCTTCTGACAGGGAGTCCACACCCCATGACCCACCCCGACCTCCTCGACGACCTCACCCAGGCCCTCCACGCCACCCGCCTCCAGGCCACCCCGCTGGATGACACCCTCCGCGTCCAGCACGGCGTCGGGCGCCTCAAGAAAGACGTCACCCTCGACCTCCTCCCCCTCCAGCGCTACCTCGACGCCCACCCCGAAGAGCGGCGCCCTGCCCTCGCGGGCTTCGCCTCCGGCGTCGCCGGGCTCCTCAAGGAGCCCCTCGACCCCCGCGCCGCCGAGTGGACCTTCGTCGACGCCGCCTCCCGCCTCGTCCCCTCCATCGAGCACGTCGCCTTCGAACTGGGCTACGCCGCCGCAGGCGGCGCCCCGCCCTGGCTCCTCCCCTTCGCAGGCAACCTCCGCGTCGCCTACTACCTGGAGCTGGACCGCGGCCTCAAGGTCCTCACCACACCCCAGCTCGAAGCCTGGCAGGTCACCCGCGACCGCGTCACCTGCGCCGCGCGCTCCCTCCTCTACCACAAGACCGGCTGGGACACCCTCACCCCACTCCCCGACGACCGCGCCGACGCCTACCGCCTCGGAGACGGCTACGACGCCGCGCGCGCACTCATCCTCACCGACCTCGACTACACCCGCATGCGCCAGGGCGCCCTCTTCGCCATCCCCCACCCCGACCTCCTCCTCCTCCGCGACCCCGCCCAGAGCCCCGACGACCTCGCCGCCTTCCGCGACGCCGTCGCCAGACACTACGACGACGCGCGCTACCCCCTCTCCTGCCAGATCTTCACCTGGCGAGACGCCCGCGAGCTCGACGTCCTCCCCACCCACTGAGCCCCATGCCCACCCCACACGACCCCGTCGCCCGCACACCCCAGGGCGACCTCGACCCCTCCCTCCCCGAGGTCGTCCGACGCTTCCTCCTCGCCGGAGCCACCCTCGAAGACATCCGCCTCGACCCCCACGGACGCTGGTGGCACGAAGGCGAGCCCTTCCAGCACAAGCGCCTCGCGGACCTCTTCTCCCGATCCCTCCACCGCACCCCCGGCGGCACCTGGGTCCTCCAGATCAGCGGCTACACCTACCCCGTCACCGTCGAGGACACCGGCCGCTTCGTCCTCGCCTTTGACCTCCCCGCCACGCCCCAAGACCCCATCACCCTCCACCTCTCCTCCGGCACCTCCGAGCCCCTCGACCTCGCCACCCTCCGCCACGACCTCCGCGGCCTCACCTGCCTCCTCCGCGATCCCCCCCTCCGCGCCCGCTTCGCCAAGCCCGCCTACTACGCCCTCGCGGAGCACATCACCGAGACACCCGACGGCTTCGCCCTCCGCCTCCACGACGCCCTCCACCCCATCCCTCCCGCCGACGCCACACCGCCATGAAGCTCCGCGCCCTCCCCTACGCCGCCGCCGCCCTCCTCTACCGCCTCACCCTCGCCCTCGGCCTCGGCGGCACCGTCATGTTCATCCTCTTCGCCCCCATCCTCTTCTCCGTCCTCCCCCACGAGGTCCCCAACGGACGACACCTCGCCGGCCTCATCGTCGGCAAGACCCTCCCCTTCGTCCAGCTCTGGGGCGTCGGCGGCGGCCTCCTCCTCCTCGGCCTCGGCGTCGCCCTCTACTGGCGCCACGAGCAGACCCGCCTCCGCGTCGCCCGCCTCACCTGCGCCCTCCTCATCACCCTCACCGCCGCCGCCTCCCTCTTCTTCATCACCCCCGCCATGGACACCCTCCGCGACGACATGGGCGTCATCGACACCACCCCCCTCGACGACCCGCGACGCGTCGAGTTCAACGCACTCCACAAGACCTCCTCCTCCGTCCACCTCTTCGGCCTCCTCGCCGCCCTCGGCCTCCTCGCCTTGCCGATGCCCCTGCGACGGACCCCCTCGGCGGCGTAAGCTCCTGCTCCGCTTCGCTTCTCAGGAGCAACGCCACCGGCTCCCCCCGTGACGGGGGAGCACCGACCTCGCTCGCTGCGCTCGCTCGCCACCCCTCCCTCGCTGCGCTCGCTCGCCACCCGTCCCCCACCCCAGCGACCCCACCCCACCCAGCGACCCGTCGGTGTCCCCCCGTCACGGGGGGGACCGGCCCCGT
>CAUJGC010000150.1 GCA_963169075.1 Myxococcota bacterium | reverse complement strand
GGCGGGGTGGTCTTGAGGGCGAGGGGGGCGAGGTTGGAGGGGATGGGGGTTGGGGCAGAGGCGGGGGGATCGGGCTCGGCGGAGGCGGGTGGCGCGGGCTCGGCGGAGGCGGGCGGGGCGGCGGAGGAGGGGGGCTCGACGGGTGGTGCGGGGTGGAGGTCGAGGGTGTAGGCGTCCGCGATGTGGCCCTGGACGATGAGCTGCTCGGCGGTGACGCCGGTCTGGGGGTGGGTGAGGCGGACGCGGGCGCCGGCGCGGGGGAGGAGGACGGCGCGCGGGGTGGTGCCGAGGGTGCGTCCGTCGGCCTCGATGAGGGCGCCGGGGGGGGTGGAGTCGAAGCGGACGAGGGTGTGGTTCTCGTCGGGGTGGAGTTCGACGCGGAGGGTGGTCTCCTGGCCGGGGGTGAGGTCCAGCTCGCGTGTCTCGACGGCGTAGCCTGTGGCGGAGACGAGGACGCGGTAGTGTCCGGGCTTGAGGTCGCGCTGGGTGAAGGTGCCGGTCTGCTGGCTGAGGCCCTCGACGGCGACGGTGGCCTCCGGGGGGTCGGGGGTGACGGTGAGGGCGGCGAGGGGGAGGGGTGCGGGCTCGGCGTAGGCGAGGAGGACGGCGGCGAGGGCGGCGAGGAGGAGGGCGGCGAGGGCGAGGGTGAGGGGGTGCCTCCAGGCGGGGCGAGGCGGCGGCGCGAGGGGCTGGGTGACGCCCTGGGGTGGGGTGAGGCCCTGGGGGGGCGTGCTGGTGAGGAGGGAGGGGGCGGCGTCGGTGCCCTGGGGCGGGGTGTTGCCCTGGGGCGGCGTCTGGGCGTCGTCGCGGAGGGGCGGTTGGGGCTGGCTTGGGGAGCGGACGGCCTCGAAGGGCGCGGTGACGGAGCGCTGGAAGCGGTCGAGGTTGTCTCCGAGGCCCTCGACAGCGCCCGAGACGATGCGTATCGGGGCGGGTGCGGTGTCGTCGTGCGCAGGCGTGGGGGCGAAGGTGGCCGTGTGCGGCGTGGCTGCGGCGCGGGCCTGGGCGCGGCGGGGGAGAGGCGAGGCGGCGAGGAGGTGGTCGAGCTGCTGGTCGAGGAGGTCGTCGAGGGAGGGGCGTGGGGCGGGGGTGTGCTGGGTGAGGTCGCGGGCGAAGCCCTCGGGGAAGCGGGGGGTGAGGGCCTCGGCCAGCTCGTGGCCGGTCATGCCCTCGTGGGCGTAGAGCCAGGTCTGGAGGTCCTTGAGGAGGTCGTCCACGCTGGGGTAGCGGGCGTCCAGCGGCTTGGCGAGGGCGCGGAGGACGATGGCGTCCAGCTCGGGTGGGATCTCGGGGCGGTGGTGGGAGGGCGGCGGGGCCTCGGTGTGGCGCACCCGGTCCAGCGACTCCAGGTCGGTGTCGCCCTCGAAGGGGCGGATGAGGGTGAGGCACTCGTAGAGGACGACGCCGGTGGAGAAGAGGTCCGAGCGGCGGTCCAGCGGCTTGCCCGCGGCCTGCTCCGGGGACATGTAGGAGAACTTGCCCTGGAGCTGCCCCGTGATGGAGCGCGCCATCTTCCCCCGCGCCTTGGCGATGCCGAAGTCCACCAGCTTCACCTCGCCGTCCCCCGAGATGAGGACGTTGGAGGGCGAGATGTCCCGATGGATCAAGCCCATCTCCTCGCCGCTGGCGTCCTGCTTGCGGTGGGCATAGGCGAGGCCGCGGCACATCTCCGAGACGATGAAGACCGCCGCCCGGATCGGGAGGAGGTGCCCCTCGGCCTTGAAGCGGGTCAGGACGTCGCGGAGGTCGCGCCCCGGGATGAACTCCATGGCGATGTAGTACTCACCCTCGATCTCGCCCATGTCGAAGACCGGGACGATGTTCCCGTGGGTGAGGTGGGTGACGATGTTGGCCTCGTCGATGAAGCGCGCGACAAAGTCCTCCTCCCGGGCCAGCCAGGGGAGGATCTTCTTGATGACGACCTTCTTCTCAAAGCCCGCCGCGCCGCGGGTGCGGGCCAGGTAGATCTCCCCCATGCCGCCTGCCGCGATCTGGCTCAGCAGCTCATAGCGTCCGAAGGTGCGCAGGGGTGGGATGGACTCGTCGCTCACATCATCCAGCAGGTCAGAGGGCAGGGCGCCACGCTCGCCTCAACCTCCAGAGGGTAAGGCTGTGTGTAGGAGAAGTCAACGCAACCCCCCCGGCTGCGTAACGTCGGGCTCGGGCAAAGCCCGGCCCGACGAACGCAGCCGGTCCCCCCCCGGCCGGGGGGCCACCCACCGGTCGCAGGGGGGGGTGGGGGCGAGCGCAGCGAGCACATGGCGAGCGCAGCGAGGTCGGTGCCCCCCCGTCACGGGGGGGGCCGGGGCCGGTCGTCCAGTCCCGCCGGGCTGGACGTTACGGCCCCGGGGGGGTTGCGGCGCAGGCGCTGTCCATGCACAAGAGAGGGGTGGTGCGCAGGCGAGGAGGGAGGCGACGTGGGAGAGCGGGCGGCGTGGCAGAGCGGTGTGGGTCGTCGGGCGGGGGTGGCGTTGCTCTGCGCGGCCCTTGGGGTGTGGGCGCACGGGGTGTGGCGCGGCGCGGTGGAGGGGGCGACGGCCGAGGCGGCGGGGCGCGCGGCGCTGGAGGGGGCGGGGTGGGAGGTGGTGCGCCTGGCGGTGGGGGAGGAGGCGCCCGGGGCGCGCCGGGTGGTGGCGGAGGTGCGTCGGGGGGGTGAGGCGCCGTCGGAGCTGGCGTCGGTGGAGGTGGCGGTGTCGCCCTCGGGGCGTCCGGTGGGGGTGGGTGAGGTGGTGGTGCTGACGGGGACCGCCGAGGCGTC
>CAUJGC010000149.1 GCA_963169075.1 Myxococcota bacterium | reverse complement strand
CCTGGTGGAGATGGGCGGCGTTGTCCGGCTCCAGCGTGACTGGCCTGGCCTGGTGGGGCTCGGGGAGGTGCGGCGGCCCCTGCGGGGGGGCGGGCGGCGGGAGGGTGTCGTCCTGCGCAGCGTCGACAGCTTCGGGGGCGTCTTCGGGGGCGTCTTCGCCCTCCGTCGCCGCCTCGGCGGGCGCGTCCTGGGCTTCAGCCGCAGGGGGCTCCTGAGCGTCCTGAGGCGGGTCGGAGAGGTCGGGGAGGGTCCTGCCCTCGGCGTCTGCCTCGGCGGCCGGCTCCGGGGTCGCAGGGGGCTCCTGGGGGGCGTCCTCGGAGGGGGTGGGAGGGTTCTCCGGGTCGGCGGAGGGGGGCGCGGGCTCGGGTTCGGGGTCCGGGCTGACCTGGGGGGGGGCGGAGGCGTCCTGGGTGGGGAGGACCGGGGCGGGGGCCTCGGGGGGGGTGTCGCGGCGGGGCGGGCGGGGCGGCTTGAGCTGGCGGACGTCAGCGGCGAGGACGTTGCGGATGGGGAGGTCGTCGACGCGGACGAGGGCGAGGGTGGTGTTGTCGTAGCCGCCGCGGGCGTTGGCTTCATCGACGAGGAGGCGGACGGCGTCGTGGGGTTCGAACTCGTAGAGGATCTGGCCGATCTCGTGGTCCCCGAGCATGCCGGTGAGGCCATCGGAGCAGAGGAGGAAGGTGTCGCCGGGGTGGAGCTTGATGGGCGCGGCGCCGACCTCGACATCGACGTCTTCGCGTCCGCCGAGGGAGCGGGCGAGGATGTGGGAGGAGGGGTGTTTTTCGGCCTCTTCGGGCTTGAGGAAGCCCTCATCGACGAGGCGCTGGACCATGGTGTGGTCTTTGGTGATCTGGTGGAGGCGTCCGCCGCGGAGGAGGTAGATGCGGCTGTCTCCGACGTGGGCGATCCAGGCGTTGTCGTCGCGGATGAGGAGGGCGACGACGGTGCTGCCCATGCCGTGCAGATCAGCGCGCTGCTGCGAGAGGGTCCACACGGCGCGGTTGGCGTAGCGTATGGACTCCTTGAGGACGTCCTGGGGTGCGGAGACGGCCAGCTCGCGGGCGCGCCGCTTCATGTGGTTGACGACCATCTGGGAGGCGGTGGCGCCGCCGGCGTGTCCTCCCATGCCATCGGCCACGATGAAGAGGAGCCCCTGGTGGCTCAGGTCGTGCCCCTGGTAGTCCTGGTTCTCCTCGCGCTCCTCACCGATATCGCTGAGGGCAACATACGTCAGTCCATCGATCATGCGTGTCCCGGGGGCAACCTTCACGAGATAAAACAACCCGCCATCAACGACCCGCTACGGCCTCCCCAACATGAAACAAATCCCTGGCGCGGGCAAGAGCGAATGCGCTCGGCGCAAAAAGAGCGCGCCGGAGCGAAGCTCCGGCGCGCTGTGGGATCGCGGGTCAGGTGGGGGTCAGTTGGCGCCGGGGAGGGGCGGGGGCTGGGCGGCGTCTTGGATCTTCTCGCTCTGTCCCTGGAGCTTGTCCTTGGCGTCGAGGAGCTTGTCGAGGCCGTTGCCGCCGTCGGGCTTGGTGCCGGTGCCCTGGACGACGGGTCCGCTGGTGCCGCTCTTCTGGGCGACCTCGGGGTCACCCCAGACGACGATGATGTCGTAGGGGGACTCCCAGTTGATCTTCTTGGTGGCGGTGCGGACGTTGGAGACGATCTCCTTGGCGAGCTCGGCCTGCTTCTCGTAGCCTTCGCGGTAGTAGATGAGGGGTCGCTTTCGGATGTAGCGGTCGTAGCCGTAGGAGTGGACGACGTAGTTGCGCTTGGTGAAGTCCTTGTGGATGCGTCCGACGTGGAAGAGCCCGGGCTCGGCGGCGCCGTTGAGGATCTGGAGTCGGATGAGCCCGAGGAGCTGCCGGAAGCGCCGGTCGCTGTACATGGGCTCGAAGTCCTTGTCTTTGCGGGCGTTCTGGAAGGCGCCCTGGGCCTCGGCGCTCTGCCAGCTCTGGAGTTCGAGGAGGGTCTGGAGGGCGCCTTCCTTGTCTCCGACGAGGGACTGGTTGCAGGCGAGGTTGAACTTGGCCTTGACGTAGAAGGGGTCGTGCTTGAGGGCCTCTTCAAACTTGCCGATGGCGGTGGCGTAGCTCTTTTTCTTGTAGGCGCGGATGCCCTCGGAGTTGAGCTTGGAGGCCTTGCTCTGGGCGCCCTTGGGGACGCTCTTGGGGGTGACGGGGGGGAGGGGTTTGAGCTCGACGAAGCTGTCGCCGCCGCCCTGGGCGCAGGAGATGGACCACTGCTCGTTGGAGAAGCAGTAGGGGCTGATGATGTTCATGCGGTTGAGGGCGCCGCGCGCGAGGGCCTTCTGGTCGGCGTTGATGCCCTGGACGAAGAGCCAGGAGGGGCCGCGTCCGTAGAGGGCGCGCTCATCGGGGGAGAGCCCGGAGACGTCGCGGTACTGCTCCCAGAGCTGGACGCACTCGTTGACCGAGGCGAGGGGGTATCGCTCGGGTGCTTTGAGGACAAACTCGCAGTCGCCCTTGTTCCGGTTCCACTGGCTGAGATCCTGGGCGTCCGCAGCCCCGGCCCAGAGGGTGAGTGTGGCCAGCCCGAGGGCGGCGGTCATCCATCGAAGTCCTGATGCCATAGTGCTACCTCCTTGCATCCGACGCCACGCAGGACGCGTCACCTTCAACGATAGCACACCGCGCTTCATTTCGTAAGGGGCCGCGGGATCATCGCCGCCTGGGGTGTGGGGTGAGCCAGCGCATGAGGGCTTCGAGGGGTCCGCGGCGCCGGAGTCGGAGCCCCCAGGCCCAGGCGAAGAGGAGGGAGGCGGCGTAGAAGGCGGCGGCGGCGGCGCAGCTCCAGGCGAGGGGGGGGGCGTCCATCCAGCCGAGGGCGCGGAGCATGGCGAGGCCGAGGGTGGTGTGCGCGATGTAGAGGGTGAAGGAGAGCTGTCCGGTGGCCTGGAGGAGGCGGAGCCAGGGGGCGCGGGGCCAGCGCTGGGCGAGCTCGGCGCAGAGGCCGATGAGGGCGACGGCGCCGCAGGCGGCGTTGAAGACGTAGAGGGGTGTGGGGGGGAAGGGGTCGGTGCTGAGGATCATGTCCCAGAGGCGGTAGTGTCGGATGTAGGTGGACTCGGGGAGGAGGTGGAGGAGGAGCTTCCCGCCGACCTCTGCGAGGAGGAGGCCCCAGAGTCCGCAGGCGAGGAGGGCGCGGCGGGTGGCGGGTCGGCTCCAGTCGAGGCGCCCGAGCCAGACGCCGAGCCAGACGAAGGAGAGCCAGGGGAGGAGGGCGTGGTAGCCGTTGAAGAGGGTGTCGCGGACGAAGCCGATGGGGGTCCAGAGCTCGCCGCTGTCGAGGACGCTCTCGGACCAGCCGGCCTCGTAGTCGAGGGCGAGGTAGAGGGTGTTGAAGGCGAGGTTGACGGCGGCGATGCCGAGGGCGATGCCGAGGCCGGAGCGTCGCAGGGTCCAGAGGGAGAGGGGGAGGTAGAGGCCGTAGAAGTGGAGGATGTCCGGCGGCCAGAGGGCGGCGTGGGCGAGGCCGATGAGGAAGAGGACGCCGCCGCGGCTGAGGAGGAGGCGTCGGATGGCGCGTCGGGCGTGGTGTGGGGAGTCGGCTTCGGCGTCCACGCCTCGGGCGAGGAGGGTGATGGAGACGCCTGCGAGGACGACGAAGGCGGCGGAGGCGCGTCCGTCGATGAGGCTGACGAGCCCTTTGAGCCAGCGGGGTGCGTTGAGCTCGGCGCCGGTGGCGTAGCGGAAGTTGACGAGGAGCATGCCGGCGGTGGCGACGGCGCGGGCGACGTCCACGCCCGCGACGCGTCGGGGGATGTGGAGGGGGAGGGGCTGTGTGGGGGTCAAGCGGCGCCCTCGTCCAGGGTGAAGACCTGGAGCGGCTCGGCGCGTCCTTTGACCTCCAGGGGCCCGAGGGGTCGGAGGGGTGGGAGGGGCTCGCCGGAGGCGCGGGCGGCATCGGCGGCCTCAGCGGAGACGAGGACGCCGACCTGGAGGGTCTTGGTGCTGGATTCGAGGCGGCTGGCGACGTTCACGACGTCCCCGATGACGGTGTATTGGAGGCGCGTGGGGGTGCCGATGTTGCCTGCGACGGCGTGTCCGTAGTGGACGCCGATGCCCTGGGCGAGGGGTGGGAGGTGCTGCGCGGCGCGCGCGTTGTTGTGCGCGGCGAGGGCGCGCTGCATGGCGCCGGCGGTGCGGAGGGCGCGGAGGGCGTCGTCGTTGGCGGAGCTTGGGACGCCGAAGACGACCATGATGGCGTCTCCGATGTATTTATCGACGACGCCGCCCTCGGCGCGGATGGCCTCGACCATGGCCTGGAGGTAGGCGTTGAGCTCGTTGACGAGGCGCTCGGGGGGGAGTCGTTCGGCGTAGGTGGTGAAGCCGCGCAGGTCGCTGAAGAGGACGGCGATGGGCTGGCGTCGGCCTTCGGCGTCGAGGTCGGCGCGCTCGTCGAGGGCGACGCCGACGAGCTCTTCGGAGATGTAGGCGCCGAGGCGCTGGCGGGTGCGCTCGGCCTGGACGATGGCCTGGACGCCCTCGGTGACGAGGCTCCGGGTGCGGGCGGCGGCGACCCAGCCGATGAGGGCGGCGCCGGTGAAGACGACGGCGAGGGTGATGGTCTGGAAGGGCTCGAGGCGGACGAGGGCGGGGTTGAGGAGGAGGTCGGCGGCGATCATGGCGGCGACGGCGGCGGCGTTGGCGGCGACGCCGACGGCGGCGGCGCGTCGGGAGAGGCGGAGGCCGACGGCGGCGGTGGAGACCATGAAGCCGGCCATGTAGGGTGTGCGGAGGATGCCGAGGTAGCCGGGGTCGGGCCAGATGATGGCGGGGGTGAAGAGGGTGGCGACGACGAGGACGTCGAGGAGGACGGAGGCGACGAGGCGCGGGGTGAGGGGGGTGCTGGCGCGGGGTGGTCGGAGGGCGGGGAGGGAGAAGAGGGCGGCGAGGGTGGCGGCGACGAGGACGACGAGGGGCTTGGGCTGCGCCTGGAGGATGGCCTGGTGTTCGAGGGCGAGCTGTTGGAGGAGGACGAGGCCCATGAGGGCGACGCGGACCCAGGCGAGGGCGCGCTCGCCGCGCCAGGCGGCGCGTTGGAGGAAGGTCTCGATGGCCTCGGAGGCGCGCCCGGCGAGCGCCTGGGCGCCGAAGGCGTGGCGCAGCTCGAGATCGGGGGGTTGGGGTGTGTGGTGGGCCTCGCTCATCCGCTCCCTCGGCGCGGCCTTGCGCTGTGGTGTCGCAGGCCGTAGAACAACGCAGCCACGGTTCCACCGCAGGAGGCTCCCATGAACCGACCGCTGCTGCAAGCCTACAACGGACACACCCCGAAGATCGACCCCCAGGCGTGGGTCCACCCGCGCGCGACGCTGATCGGGCAGGTGGAGGTGGGCGCGGAGTCCACGGTCTGGCCGAACGTGACGCTGCGCGGTGACGACGGGGCGATCCGGATCGGGTCGCAGACGAGCGTGCAGGACGGGACGGTGATCCACGCGACGGAGGGTCGCTCGGAGAACCAGATCGGGAGCCGGGTGACGATCGGGCACAACTGCACGATCCACGGGGCGCGGGTGGACGACGAGTGCATCATCGGTATGGGTTCGATTTTATTGGACAACGCGCACATCCCCAGGGGGTGTATCGTGGGCGCGGGGTCGCTGGTGACGCAGGGCAAGACCTTCCCGCCGGGGCACCTGATCCTGGGCTCCCCGGCGAAGGCGGTGCGTCCGGTGACGGCGGAGGAGGAGGCGTGGATCGCCTACTCGTGGCGTCGCTACGTGGAGCAGGGGCGGATCTACGGCGGCGGTGAGGGCTCGGATCAGTAGCGCGGCTCGGCCTTGAGGTCGTCGCGCTGGATGACCTGGCCGACGTAGAGGGCGGGGGCGTCCTCGTAGAGGCGCCTGAAGAGGGCGAGGAAGCGGAGGACCTTCTTGACGTAGCGCCGGGCCTCATCGAAGGGGATCTCCTCGACGAACTCGTCGGCGGGGATGTAGTGCTTGTGGACGAACCAGCGCTGCACGTTGTGGGGCCCGCCGTTGTAGGAGGCGATGGCGAAGGGCTCCTGGCCGTCGAACTTCTCCACGAGGCGGGCGAAGTACCAGGCGCCGTGGCGGATGCTGGTCTCGGGGTCGAGGAGGTCGTAGGGGCCGAAGTCGTTGTCGTTGAGGCTGTCCGCGACCTTGCTGCCGGTCTTGGGGATGACCTGGAGGAGGCCGCGCGCGTCGGCCCAGCTGACGGAGTCGGGGTTGTAGGCGGACTCGACGGTCATGAGGGCCCAGAGGAGGTAGGGGTTGAGGCCCTCCTGGGCGGCGTACTTCTGGACGAGGAGGGGGAAGGCGCGGGGGTAGGCCTCGGACCAGGCGACGGGCTGGTCTTCGGGGCGGGCGGCCCACCAGCGTCCGTCTGCGAGGCGCATGAGGCGGACCATGTGGTGATCCCCGATCTCCATCATGGCGGCCTTGAGGTCCGCCAGGAGGGCGGGGCGTCGGTCGAGGAGCTGGCGTTGTCGCGCGGCGAGCGCGGCGCGCTGGGCGCGGTCTTTGGGGACGGGGAAGCGTCGCTCGGCGGAGCGGAGGCCCCAGAAGCCGCGGGCGGAGGCGCCGCGGTGGTCGATGAAGTGGGACCAGCGGTGGTTGGGGAGGGCGACGGGGCGGTCCTTGACGGGGCGCGCGCCCTTGCGCGCGGCGGCGTCGAGGCCGCGGACCTCCAGGGCGGCGTCGCGGATCTCCAGGCGGGCCTCGCGGTGGAGGCCGATGTCGTGGAGGAAGGCGGCGGCGCGGAGGGCGGGGAGGAGGTCGCCGTGCTGGGCGGCGGCGGCGTCGGCGGCGCCGGTCTGGAGGAGGGGCGAGCGGTAGGCGGCGAGGTCGGGATCGACCTGCGGGGAGGGCGGTGTGGGGTCGAGTCCGGCGCCGCGCCAGTGGACGCGGGCCTCGGCGGTGTAGAGGAGGCGGGCGTCGTGATGGCGCGGGGCGTCGAGGTCGGGCGAGGCGTCGGGGGCGCCGAGGGGCGGCGCGGGTCGGGGGGCGAAGAAGCCGTCAGGGACGGGGGTCCAGGGCCCTTCGACGCTGCACGCGGCGGCGGGCGGCATCCAGGAGACGGGCGCGGCGGCGCGCGCAGGCGGCGCGGCGCGGCGCGCCTGGGGGGCCTGGCGCTGCTGGATGTCGAGGATGCGGTTCTGGGCCTGATATCCATAGTATTCTATTGAATATCTACCAGAAATCTCCTGAAAGACGCGTGTCGCGGCCTCCAGCTCGCCCTGCATCTCCAGGCTCCGGCCGACCCAGTAGAGGTATTGGGCGCGGGTGAGGCCGGAGGCGCGCCTGGCGAGGTCCTCCAGCATCCGCTGGGCCTGCTTGTAGCGCCCGGCCTTGTAGAGGAGGAAGGCGTAGTCCCAGCCCTGGCGCTCGTGGCGCCCGTAGCTGCGGTCGAGGTGGGTGAAGGCCTCGCGGTAGCGTCCGGTCTCCCAGTAGTGCTCCCCGAGCATCCGGTCGCGGACGCGGGCGGGGCGCCCCGCGACGCGGAGTCGGAGGATGGCCTCGGCGCCCTCGGCGTCTCCGGAGCGCTGGAGGGCGCGCTGGAGCAGCTCGCGGAGCAGCTCGCGGCTGAGGCCGGCGCCCTGCCCCGGCGTGGCGGCGCGGGCCTCCAGGTCGCGGAGCGCGGCGATGGCGGGCTCCCACTCCTGGGCGTCGTAGTCGATGAGGGCGCGCTGGAGACGGACCTCGTTCTCCAGGGCGGAGGTGGCGTTGGGGGTGCGGACGCGCTCCTCCAGCTCGCGGAGGGCCTCGGCGCTGGCGTCCCAGTGCTTGCGCTGGCGCAGCTCGCGGGCGCGCTCCATGAGGGCCGGGACGGGGTCGCTGGGGGCGTCGCGCCCGGCGGCCAGGAGGACGAGGCGGGCCCTGGCGCCCTCTTCCTTGAAGGGGAAGTCCCACCAGACGGCGTGCATGTGGCGGAGGCCGTCGGCGCGGCGGCCCAGCTCCAGCTCGCAGCGCCCGAGCTGGTAGAGGGCGACGTGCCGGTGGGGCAGCTCGGGGAAGCGGTCGAGGAGGTCGCGGAGGGCCTTGACGGCCTCCTCGCAGCGGCCCGCCTCGGCCAGGAGGTCGGCGCGCTCGGCCTGGGCCAGAGGGGCGGCGTGTCCGCCGGGGTCGGCCTGGATGGCGCGCTGGTAGGCGTCGAGGGCGTCGTCGGGGCGGGCGGCCTGGCGGGCGGCGCGGGCGCGGAGCATCCAGCCCCAGTCCGGCGCGCTGTCGAGGGCGTCGCCGGCGCGCTCCAGCTCGCGGAGGGCCTCCTCGCCCCGGCCCTCCTGGAGGGCGGTGACGGCGCGCATGGCGGCGACGCGGCGGTGGAGGTCCTCCGGGGCGTCCTCCAGGGCGCGCTCGGCGCGCTGAAGTGCGGCGCGTGCGTCGGCGGGCTGCTTGAGGACCAGGGCGCGCCGCGCGTCTTCCAGGGGGGCGACCCAGGGGCGTTGCGCAGGGGGGGTCGGCGCGGGGAGGGGCGCGGCGGCGGGCTCGGGAGGCGGCGCGTCCAGCTCCTGGGCCTGAAGGGGGGCGCTCGCCCCAAGGAGGAGGAGCGCAGCGCCCAGCAGGGCGGCGCAGGCTCGTCGTGTCGCGTTCGTGTTCATCTCGTGCACCCCCGTCGCGCTGCGCGCTCGTATCTTGTTGAGCGCTCAAGAGAAACGGCCAGGCATCCCAAGAAAGTCCGACGGCTCGCGCGCCCCGGAGGAGTCCACCCCCGACGCGGCGAGCCGCCTTGTGCGACACCTGGTAGGTCCGTCACCCGGCGTCCGTGGCATCCTCCGACGCCGAGGCGTCGGCGCCCTCCTCGGGCGCGTCCTCCGCCACGATGTTCATATAGACCTCCTCGCGGAAGATCTTGACATCGGGTGGGGCGATGATGCCAATCCGGACCTGGTTCTTCCGGATCTCCTTGACGACGATCTGAATATCGTCGCCAATACGTATCATTTCACCGACTTTTCGCGTAAGCGTAAGCATGGGCCTCTCCAGAAGCGAAGAGCACATCTGGGGCCTACGTTAGCGCCTCATCGGCTGCCGTCAAAAGAACAGCACAAGATTTCCACACGACTCTCCACAGGCTTGTCACGCGTTCAGGCCCGGATCGCTCAGGGCGCGGTCGGGTCCGGGGGCAGGGGGCCGCGCCAGCCGTGCTCCGCGAGGGTCTCCGCGACGGCGGCGGCGACCTCGGCGGCGAGCTGGGTGCAGGCGGCGTGTCGCTCGGGGGAGCGGAAGTCGGGGAAGGGGGCGGTGAGATCGTTGCAGATGATCGTGCCGCCGGGTCCGGGGGCGATGCGGGCCTGCCAGCGGGCGCGGTAGGCGGTGGCGGCCTGGAGGAGCGCAGGGGTGGGCGGGCCGGTGGGGTCGGGGTCGCCCAGCAGCTCCCCCAGGATCAGCTCGCCGGCCTTGATGGCGCCGCACTCTCCGCACCCGGTGAGCCCGCCGCGGCGGAGGGCCTGGTAGGGGCGCGTCTCCCGGCCGAAGGTCTCCGCGATGGCGATGCCGCAGGAGCGGTGGGGCACCTCGCGCCCGTCGTAGAGGGTGAAGGCGAGGTGGGCGGCGCGCTGGACGAGGTCCTCCAGGGTCAGCTCGGGCGGGGTGCTCATGCGCCCTCCGCGTCGTCGGCGTACATGGCCTCGATCTGGGGCGCGAAGTGCTCGTAGACGACGCGCCGCTTGACCTTGAGGGTGGGGGTCAGCTCGCCGTCTTCGAGGGTGAGCTGGCGGGGGAGGACGGCGAACTTCTTGATCTGCTCGACGCGGGCGAAGAGGGTGTTGGCCTCGTCCACGCCGCGTTGAAGCTCCGCGCGGAGGGCGTCGGCGTCGAGGTGCCGGGTGGCTTCGGGGTCGACGGTGAGGAGGGCGGTGAGGTAGCGGCGGCGGTCCCCGACGACGACGGCCTCGGTGACGAGGGGGTGGTTCTTGAGGGCGACCTCGATGTTCTTGGGGGCGATGTTCTTGCCGCCCGCGGTGATCAGGATCTCTTTTTTGCGTCCGGTGATCTTCAAGAAGCCCTCTTTGTCGAAGGCGCCGAGATCCCCGGAGTGGAGCCAGCCGTCGATCAAGGTGGCAGCGGTGGCCTCGGGGTCTTTGTAGTAGCCGAGGAAGACGTTGGGGCCGCGGACGAGGATCTCGGCGTCCTCTCCCAGGCGGACCTCCACGCCGGGGAAGGGGGGCCCGACGGTGCCGAAGCGGGTGTTGCCGCGCTGGTTGAAGGAGGTGGGGCCGGTGTCCTCGGACTGGCCGTAGACCTCGTGGACGATGACGTCGAGGGAGGCCATGAACTCGAGGATCTCGGTGGCGATGGGGGCGGCGCCGACGACGCACATCTTGGCGCGTCCGAGGCCGATGGCGGCCTTGAGGCGGGAGAAGACGAGGCGATCGGCGGCGCGGTATTGGACCGCCAGGAGGCCGCTGGGCTCGCGGCCCTGCATCCTGAGGGCGCTGACCTCGCGCCCGACGCCGCGCGCCCACTCCAGGAGGCGCCGCTTGAGGGGGCTGGCCTCGCGCGCCTTGGCGGTGATGCCGGCGTGGAACTTCTCCCAGATGCGGGGGACGGCGAAGAAGACGGTGGGCTGGACCTCTTTGAGGTTGTCGGGGACGCGGGCGATGGACTCCGCGAAGTAGACGGAGGCGCCGACGGTGACGGGGCCGTGGATGGTGAAGACCTGCTCGGCGATGTGGGAGAGGGGGAGGTAGGAGAGGCCGAAGTCGGTGGAGCGCATGTCCGCGATCTGGACGGCCTCGCGGGCGGTCCAGGCGAGGTTGCGGTGAGAGAGCATGACGCCCTTGGGGGGGCCGGTGGTGCCGGAGGTGTAGATGAGGGTGGCGAGCTGGTCGTCCTGGAGGGCGTCGATGCGGGCGCGGACGGCGGCCTCTTCGACCTCCTCGGCGCGGTCGAGGAGCTGCTCCCAGGCGATGGCGAGGGGGTCCTGAGGGACCTGGGCGCCGCGCATGAAGACGACGTGTTGGAGGTGGGGGAGGTTGTGGCGCTCGGCGTGGATCTTGGCCCACTGCTCGGCGTCTTCGACGAGGATGACGCGGGCCTCGGTGTGGTGGACGATGTATTGGACCTCGGGGGGGGAGCAGGTGGCGTAGATGCCTGCGGGGGCGCCGCCAGCGCACATCGTGGCGAGGTCGAAGATGACCCACTCGGGTCGGTTGAAGCCGAGGATGCAGGTGGTGTCGCCGGGCTGGAGGCCGAGGGCGATGAGGGCGCGGGCGGCGCGGAGGATCTCCTCGACGTAGGCGCGCCAGGAGGTGGCGCGCCACTCGCCGCGGGTGCGCGTGTAGCAGGCGGGTGCGTTGGGCTGGCGGCGCGCGGTCTCCAGCAGGCGGGCGGGGATGCTGTCGATGGCCATGCTCTCTCCAGCGAGGGTGGTGGGTGTGGGAGGCGTCTACACGTCTCAGAGGTAAGCGCCGGGCCGGGGTGCGTCAAGCCCCCGAGGGGCCGCCGCTCCAGGCGACGGGCATCGCGCGCCGGGCGCACTCCAGCAGCTCATCGCGGACCTCCAGGGGGGAGTCGAAGCGCGCGGCGGGGTCGGGCTCCAGGCAGCGCAGGAGGAGGCGGCGGACGCGGGAGCGGTGGAGGCCGAGGCCCTTGAGGTTGCGCCGGCAGAGGCGCTCCAGGGTGGCGTGCTGCGCGGCGGGGTCTTCAGCGGCGAGGTCGCGCGGGTCGAGGCCGGTGAAGAGGTGGAAGAGGAGCGCGCCGAGGGCGTAGACGTCCACGCCGGGGCCGCAAGGGCCTCCGGCGAGGGCTTCGGGGGCGGCGTAGCCGGGCTCGGGGCGCTCGTGGGCCTCCCAGGGTTCGGGGACGGCGAGGCCGCGCCGGAGGGGGCGGAGGTTGGCGCAGCCGACGAAGGAGGGCTCGAAGGCGAGCTCGGGATCGACGAGGATGTGCTCGGGGTTGAGGGCCCAGAAGAGCCAGCCGTTGCCGCCGGCGTGCAGCTCGTCCAGGAAGCCTGCGACGCGGGCGACGGTGAGGAGGAGGCGCTCGGCGGGGGCTGGGGGCGCGCCGCGCAGCTCCATGAGGTCTGCGAGGGTGGCGCCCTGGATGAGGGTCTGGACGAGGGCGGGCTCGCTCTGGCGGACGCGCTCGGCGCCGAAGCCCTCGAAGGGGTCTTGTCGGTTGACGCACTCGAAGAGGTCGATGGGGTCGGGGAGGCGGGGCGAGAAGTGGGCGAGGGTCTCGGCTTCGCGGCGGAGGCGGCGCCGCTGGGCCTCGACGTAGTCGGGGAGGTGGCAGCGCCTGGGGTCGTAGCGTGCGAGCTTGAGGGCGGCGCGCAGCCCCTCCAGCTCGGGCGCGAGGGAGCGGACCTCGTAGACGCGGCAGTGGCGTCCGGTGCCGAGGAGGCGGACGACCTCCCAGGCGCTGCTCCAGGGGGTGTGCTCGCCCGCCTCGCGGACCTCGTCACCGGCTTGCAGGAACATGGGGCCTCCTGGGGTCAGACTTCGCGGAGGGCGGCTTCGATGGCCTCGCCCATCTGGCGTGCGGAGGCGAAGCGCTCTTCGGGGTCTCGGGCGAGGGCCTGGATGATGACGCGCCGCGTCAAAGGGTGCAGATCCGACCGCAGGAGCCCCACCTCCAGCACCGGAAACTCATTCTCCAGCGGCGACGCCCGGGTCATCGGGTCGAGCTGCCCCACGCTCAACCCCTGGTAGAGCACCGCCCCCAGGCTGTAGAGATCCGCGCGACCGTCAATAGGGGCCGCCGGGTGGCTCAAGCGACGCACCTCCGGCGCCGCGAAGCCCGGCGTATAGGCGCCGCGACCCCGACGCGCGCCGTCCACCACCGGGATGACCGCCCCGAAGTCCACCAGCGTCACCCCGCCCTGCCGATCCACCAGCAGGTTGTCCGGCTTCAGGTCCATGTACACGAAGCTCAGGCGCGTCCCGTCCTCACGCTCCCGCTCCCGGTGCAGCCGCTCCAGGATCCGGCACACCGCCCGCGCCAGCTCCAGCAGCCGCGCCTCGCTCAGCGAGGGCAGCAGCTCCCGGACGCTCCGACCCACGATCCGCTCCATGACGATGTAGGGCTCCCGATCCCGCGCCACCACCACCGGCGCGCCGCCGACCGAGATCACCTCCTGCGCCCGCAGCCGCCCGAACGGGAACGCCTCCTCCAGCGCCGGGTTCACGTCGTAGAAGAAGTCGATCAGCGCCGGCGTCGCGTTCAAGCCGCGCTGCCCCATCTCCAGGAGGACGTTCTTCTCGCGCTTGAAGCGCTGACGCATCGCATAGATATGATAGAGCGCCGCCTCCCGATCAAAGCCGAACATCGAGGCGTCGTACTTCACCCCCTTGATCAGCGCGATGTTGCCCCCCACCCGATGATCCCGCGCCCGGAAGAGCACCCCCATCCCGCCGTCGGCCAGGATGTCCAACACCTCGTAGCGCCCCCCCTTGAGCGACGCCGCGACGCGCACGCGCCGGCCGCGCTCGGTGCCGCGCTCCAGCACCAGCTCCCGCACCCGCCCTGTCGCCTCATCACCCATCGGCACCCTCCTCCGCTCGCGCAGGCAGGATGCCTCCACCACGCCGCCAAGTAAAGGGGGTCCGGGGGTCACCGACCCCCGGCCGCCGGAGGCGCCCCCCCCCCCCCCCACCCCCCCCCCCCCGCCCGGCCCCCCCCCACGCGGGCGCCGGGCACCCCGCCCCGCGGGGGCGCCCCCCCCCC
>CAUJGC010000148.1 GCA_963169075.1 Myxococcota bacterium | reverse complement strand
GGGGTCAAGGGGCGCGGCGCGCTCTCCGCGCGCCGCAGGCTGAGGTGTCAGGGGTTTGGCGGTGTCTTTGGGGTGGCGTCGGGGCCTCGCCTTGGGGGTTTCTGCCGGGGAGAGGCGCCCCGCGTCGTCCAGCAGGTCGTCGCGGTCGAGCGTCGCGCCGCCGTCGTCTGGAGCCGGGAGCAGCCCGT
Organism: Myxococcota bacterium; assembly: GCA_963169075.1. Taxonomy (GTDB): domain Bacteria; phylum Myxococcota_A; class Bradymonadia; order Bradymonadales; genus CAUJGC01. The sequence continues at coordinate 15,486 of CAUJGC010000148.1, read as the reverse complement.
AGAGGGCAAGAACCCGGCTGCCCGCCGGAGCGTCCAGCCAGCTCATGCCCACCGCGAAGCTCCCCTCGGCGATGCGCGCGTTGAGGTAGTCGCCGTCCGAGACCTCGAAGAGCGCGTCAAAGAAGATGTTGACCAGGTTGTTGAGGTCGATCTGGACGTCATCGCTTGTGCAGGCGACGAGGGCGTCGCCTGGGATGGCCTCGCACTCGGCGCGGGCTCATCGCCCTCGTGGGCGGGGTCTGGAGCGCAGGCCCCGAGGAGGATCAGCCCAACCCAGCCCAGGCGAGACGTCGCGCGTCGAGGTGTCTTGTGCTTCATCGTGTCCTGGCTCTGCGGTTGAGGTGTGGCGTCGGGTGGACCGCGCTGCCTCAGCGCAAGGTGTGCCAGCGGGCGCCGCGGGCAGCGGACGCCGCGCGTCTCCGGAGGCTGGAGCAAGCCTGCTCCAGCCTCCGGAGAGCGCCCCTCCACCTTGCGCGCAGCCCGGCGGGCGTCTCGTCATCGCCCGCAGGTGACACCCCGCGCGCCCGGTGGTGTTCTCTTGGGTGGGTCGTCATGGCCCAGGAGGAGAGCATCACCGTGCACACCAGAACCCTTTGGATTGCTTTGGCTTTCTTGTCGGCGCTCGCGCTGGCGTCAGGCTGCCAGGACGCGCCGCCGGAGCCGTCGCTGGCCTTCTCGCCCGCGCTGGTCCTCTACGGGTGGCGCCCTCCCGACGGCGCGCCGCGGCGGCTGCGCCCAGGCGAGGTCGTCCAGGCGGGGGATCAGGTGCAGGTGGAGGTGCTGCCTGCGGGGTGGCCCTACGGCGTGGTCGCGTCGCTGGACGGCGGGGGGCGGGCGACCCTCCACTACCCGGACTCGCCGCAGGGCTCGACGCGGCTGCCGGCGGTGGGGGTGCTGCGCCTGCCGTGGGCCTTCGCGCTGGATGACGCGCCGGGCTTCGAGCGCTTCGTGCTGGTCACCTCCACCGCGCCGCTCTCGGTGGAGGCCGCGCTGGAGGCGGTGCGCCGGGCCGGGGAGGGGAGGCGCCCGGCGGTGGGGGACGCCGTCGCCTCGTTCATCCTCTACAAGGCGCCTCAGCGGCTCCCGAGGTAGGCGGCGGGGAGGTCGTGGGTGTGGACGGTCCAGTCGGAGCCGGGCGGCGGGGTCGGGGACACCTCGATGGGCTCGTGGCGCTGGGGCTCGCCGGGGCCGGAGTGATCGATCCAGTAGTAGGAGGCCTCGCGCACGTCCAGGTGGACGAAGCCCGAGCGGGGGTAGTAGCCCACCCCCACCTGCTCGAAGGTCGAGCGGATGAAGTGGGCCACCTCGGCGGGCTCGACGCCCTCGATGTAGAAGTCGGCGGCGCAGCCGGTCCCGTGGCGCGAGCCGCTGCCGGGGCGCTTCGGGTGCCGGTAGCCCGACACGAGGTGGAGAGGCTGCTGGTAGTGCTGGGCGACCAGATAGAGCAGCGTCAGGAGGCGCGGCGGCGGGCGGTGCTGCTCGTCGCGCCGCCAGTCCCGGAGCGTCCACGTCAGCTCGGCGGCGGCGTCGGGGTCCATCCGCCCGTCGCCGCCGAAGAGCGTCACCCGCGTCTCCTCCTTCGTGTTGACCGACACCAGCTCCAGCTCCCGCGGCCCGAGGCCGTCGCCGCGCCAGGCCCGCGCCTCCTCCGGGGTGGTGGGGAGCCTCGGCAGCCCCAGGGGGCTGCTCTGGAGGCGCCGCTTGACGCGGCGGGTGTGCTGGGTGGGATCGTAGGCCAGCTCTGCGTCGTCACGGGCGGCCTGGGGTGCGGTCGCGCACCCGCCCAGGAGGGCGACGAGGTAGGTTGTTTGTATTGAAATGTATATATATTTCGATGCAATCCGCCGCATTCACCACCTCCTCGCCCAAGCGCGCCCCCCGAGCCACCCCCCAGGGTAGCTCGGGGCGCGGCGAGCGCAAGAAGAAGGCCGCAGCTCCGCTACGGGATCGTGATCGCGTTGCTCCCCTCGGAGATCGTCCCGAGGAGGAAGAAGGTGTCGCGGCCCGCGGAGCTGGAGACGGACACCATGACCTCGTTGTCCACCCAGCCTCCTTGATCCGGGCAGCTCGTCGGGCCCAGCTCCTCGACGAGGATCGAGGTCCCCGACGTCAGCTTGACGTCCTCCTCGAAGGTCCCGAAGCCGACGATGACGTAGCCTCCGCTCTCGGCGCCGCCCAGAGCGGTGACGTTCTGCACCTCGCACGCCGCGTCGGGGGCGCCCAGGAGGCCGCTGACGTCGCTGAAGCTGTTGTCTGCGCCGCCGATCAGGAAGTCCTCCACGCTCGTCGCCCAGTGAGCGATCTCGCCGCCGGGCAGGAGCCCGACGCCGATGGCGTCGATCTGCGCCCCCGGCGCCGCGGCGTCGCCCACAGGCGAGGCGTCCTCGATCAGGACGAAGCGGTAGGTGGGGGCGTCGTCGCATTCGGTCAGATCGGCGGTGCCGTTGGGGACGCCATAGCACGCAGCGGCCTGGTCGTAGCTGCAATAGAGGTTGCCATCCTCGCCGCACCACTTCGGCTCGGGACAGCTCTCGTCGCAGGCCGTCGTGCTGTTGTTGGGGTTGTTGAGGTTGTTGGGGTTCGGCCCGCAGGTCGCCGGGTCCGCCGCAGGCTCGACCCCCGCCTGCTCCAGCTCACATGCGTCGCAGTAGTATCGGCCGTCCTCACCGCAGCGCGTCGGCGTCTCGCACCCGGGGCAGCTGCCCCCAAGCTCGGGGCATTGATCGTAGAGCCGCTCGCAGGCCGCAGAGAGCGTAGAGGCCGGGGAGGGGACCTCCCCCGGAGCGCTCTCGCAGCTCAAGCCTCGCGTGGTGGCGTCGGCGCGCTCCTTCCTGCTCCGCTCGCACGCCTCGTACTCGGCGACCGTCGCCTCGCAGGCGCTCAGGGCGTCCGGATCGCAGGGGATGTCCAGGGGGATGTTCGGGAGCGCGTCTACGCAGGCCGCTACCTCGGCCTCGCAGGCCTCCGGGCCAGCGTCGCCTCCGCGGGTCGTGAGGGTCGCGAGGAGGCAGGTGGCGTAGCGCAGCTCCGCGTCGGAGCGCCCGTCGCGGTGGTACGCCTGGACGCGCTCACACGCCGTCGCGCGCTCCTGGGGATCGAGCGTGGAGAGGGTGGCGTCTTTGTCCTCGTGGACGCTCAGCCCCCGGGTCGTCGCGGGGGACGAGTCGGAGTCAGCGCACGAGCACAGCGTCGCGATGAGGAGGCAGGTGATCGAGAGGCAGGAGAGGGTTGAGTGAAGCTGCATGGGATGCTCCCTGGAGGAGTCCCTGCACGTCTGGCGCGCTCACCAGGCAAAGAGCCTAGCACCGAGCGCAGGGCTTGGCAAGGCGCCGCGCCTCCGCTAGAGTGGGCCCCGTTGTGGAGAGCGCGCCAACCCTGCAAGCGAGGTTTCGACCCATGCCCAACCCATCCCAGCTCCCTGCCTGGCGGGCCCTGGAGGCCCATCGTGACACCCTCCTCCAGACCTCCATGCGGGACCTCTTCGCCGCCGATCCGCAGCGCTTCGAGCGCCTCTCGCTCCGCCTCGATGACCTCCTCGTGGACCTCTCCAAGCAGCGCATCACCCAGGAGACCCTCGACCTCCTCCTCCAGCTCGCGGAGGCCATGGACGTGGAGGGCTGGCGCGGCAGGATGTTCGGCGGCGCCCCCATCAACTTCACCGAAGGACGCGCTGTCCTCCACACCGCCCTCCGCAACCGCAGCGAGCGCCCCGTCCTCGTCGACGGCCAGGATGTCATGCCCGACGTCCGCAGCGTCCTCGCCGCCATGGGCCGCTTCTGCGACGCCGTCCGCAGCGGCGCCTGGCGCGGCTTCACCGGCGAGCGCATCACCGACGTCGTCAACAGCGGCATCGGCGGCTCCGACCTCGGCCCCGTCATGGTGACCGAGGCCCTGCGCCCCTGGTGGAGCGGCGGCATCACCCCCCACTTCGTCTCCAACATCGACGGCACCCACCTCAGCGAGACCCTCCGCCGCGTCCGCCCCGAGACGACCCTCTTCATCGTCGCCTCCAAGACCTTCCGCACCCAGGAGACCCTGGTCAACGCCACCAGCGCCCGCACCTGGCTCGTCGAGCACCTGGGCGAAGAGGCCGCCGTCGCCCGACACTTCGTCGCCCTCTCCACCCACGCCGACGCCGTCGCCCGCTTCGGCATCGACACCGACAACATGTTTGGCTTCTGGGACTGGGTCGGCGGGCGCTACTCCCTCTGGTCCGCCATCGGCCTCTCCATCGCCCTCACCCTCGGCATGGACCGCTTCGAGGAGCTGCTGGAGGGCGGCTTCGAGATGGACGAGCACTTCCGCACCGCGCCCCTCGCCCAGAACCTCCCCGCCCTCCTCGCCCTGGTCGGCGTCTGGAACGCCAACTTCCTCGGCGCCGAGACCCACGCCATCCTCCCCTACGACCAGTACATGCACCGCTTCGCCGCCTACTTCCAGCAAGGCGACATGGAGAGCAACGGCAAGCGCGTCGACCGCGAGGGGCGCTCCGTCGTCGGCTACCACACCGGCCCCGTCATCTGGGGGGAGCCCGGCACCAACGGACAGCACGCCTTCTACCAGCTCATCCACCAGGGCACCCGCCTCATCCCCGCCGACTTCATCGCCCCCGCCCGCAGCCAGAACCCCCTGGGCGAGCACCACGCCATCCTCCTCTCCAACTTCTTCGCCCAGACCGAAGCCCTCATGAACGGCAAGACCGAGGTCGAGGCCCGCGCCGAGCTGGAGGCCAGCGGCCTCGACGAGGACGCCCTCGCCGCTCTCCTCCCCCACAAGGTCTTCCCCGGCGACCGCCCCACCACCTCCATCCTCTTCCAGGAGCTGACCCCGCGCCAGCTCGGCCGCCTCATCGCCCTCTACGAGCACAAGATCTTCGTCCAGGGCATCATCTGGAACATCAACAGCTACGATCAATGGGGCGTCGAGCTGGGCAAGCAGCTCGCCGCGCGCATCCTCCCCGAGCTGGAGGGAGACGCACCCGTCACCAGCCACGACGCCTCCACCAACGGCCTCATCAACTATTACAAGTCCATCCGCTCTTGATATATCAAAACCGTATCAAGGCCACGTCAAGACAACCTCATGATAAGGAGGAGCCCATGAGCAACCTGCGCGAGCAGCTCGAGAGCATGACCGTCATCGTCGCGGACACTGGCGACATCAAGTCCATCCAGAAGGTCACCCCCCGCGACGCCACCACCAACCCCTCCCTCATCCTCAAGGCCGCCGAGATGGCCGAGTATCAGGACGTCGTGGACGGCGCCATCGCCCAGGCCCGCCAGGACGCCGGGGAGGGCGCCGACGCCGCCACCATCGCGTCGCACGCCATGGACCGCCTCGCGGTGGCCTTCGGCCTCCGCATCCTCGAGATCGTCCCCGGGCGCGTCTCCACCGAGGTGGACGCCCGCCTCTCCTTCGACACCGACGGCACCATCGCCAAGGCCCGCCACCTCATCGGCCTCTACGAGGCCGCCGGGATCGCCCGCGGCCGCATCCTCATCAAGATCGCCTCCACCTGGGAGGGCATCCGCGCCGCCGAGGTCCTGGAGCAGGAGGGCATCCACTGCAACCTCACCCTCCTCTTCGGGCTCCACCAGGCCATCGCCTGCGCCGAGGCGGGGATCACCCTCATCTCCCCCTTCGTCGGCCGCATCCTCGACTGGCACAAGCAGAAGCACGGCCGCGACTTCGCCCCGGCAGAGGACCCGGGCGTCGCGTCGGTCACGGAGATCTACAATTATTACAAGAAGTTCGGCTACACCACCGAGGTCATGGGCGCCAGCTTCCGCAACGTCGGTGAGATCATCGAGCTGGCGGGCTGCGATCTCCTCACCATCGCCCCCAACTTCCTCGACGAGCTGGCCGGCATGACCGGCACTCTGGAGCGCAAGCTGGACCCCGCCCGGGCCGCTGACGCCCCCATCGAGAAGATCACCGTGGACCGCGCCACCTTCGACGCCATGCACGCCGCCGACCCCATGGCGACTGACAAGCTGGCCGAAGGGATCGAGAAGTTCTCCGCAGACATCGAGAAGCTGGAGCAGCAGCTCGTCGCGCGGATCGGGTGACCCCCCCGGGGGCGTAACGTCCAGCCCTCCGGGACTGGACGACCCCCCGGGGGGCGTAACGTCCCGCCCTGGGGGACTGGACCAACGCCCCCGGCCCCCCCCGTCACGGGGGGGACCGGCCCCGTTCCTCCTGAGAGCGAAGCGAACAGGAGGTTACGGGGCCGGGGGGGTTGCCCTCACGGGGGGCCGACCGATCAGAACTTCCCGGCGTACTTGTTGAGCTTGGCGAGGATGTCGCTGTCGCTGTCGCCGCTGGCCTCCTCCTCGGGGGCCGGGGCGGGGGCCGGCGCCTGAGGCGCGGGGGCGCTGACCGCGGGCATGGCGGCGGAGGAGGAGACGGGGCGCGCCGCGGGGAGGGACGCGGAGGAGGTCGGGGCCTGGGGCGCGGGGGCGCTCATGGCCGGGGCGGGTGCCGGGGCGGGTGCGGGGGCCGGCGCCGCCGCAGGCGGCGGGGCCATCGGGGCGCTCATCATGGGGGCGGCGCCTGCGGTGACGCGGCCGAGGAGGGCGGTGACCTCTTCGGAGGCGAGGAACTCCTCGATCATGGCGTCGACGGACTCGTAGCGGTCCTCTTCGGCGTCCATGCACATGCGGTCGAAGATGTCGTCGAGCTTGCGGGGGATGTTGGGGTAGAAGCTGGAGGGCATGGGGCTGCGGCGCCCGGGGAGCTTCCCGGTGAGCATCTCGTAGAAGAGGATGCCGAGGGAGTAGATGTCGCTCTGGAAGGTGACGTCCTTGGGGTTGCGGAACTGCTCCGGCGAGAGGTAGGCCACGGTGCCGACGCCGACGTAGATCTGCTGGGAGCGGGAGTCGCGCTCGATGATGCGGGTGAGGCCGAAGTCCACGACCTTGACGTTGCCCTCGGCGTCGAAGAGGACGTTCTCGGGCTTGAGGTCGCCGTGGATGACGCCGACGCGGTGGGCGTAGCGGAGGGCCTGGGCGATCTGGAGGAAGATGTTGAGGCGGTCGCTGAGGGAGGGCTTCTCGGGGCGGTTGAGGAGGTCGCGCAGCGAGCCTGCCGGGGCGTGCTCCATCACGAAGATGGGGTATTGGCGGTCGGTGTCGATGTCGAGCACCTGGATGATGTTGGGGTGGACCAGGCGGGCGTGGTCCTGGACGCAGCGCTCGAACTTGTCGATGATGGTGTCCTTCTGGATGTCACCGAACACCGAGAAGATCTCCCGCAGCTCCTTGATGGCGACATCCCGGCGCAGCAGGGTGTGGATGCCCTTGTAGACGGTGCCGATGCCGCCGCGGCCGATCTCGTTCTGCTGTTCGTAGCGCTCTTCCAAGGGGCCTCCTGGTGTGTTGGGGTGGGGCGTCCGCGCCCTGGTCATCCAAGCGCGTGGCGAGGATAAACCGTCCTCGCGGCGAGGGTCAAGGCGAGGTGTCGGGGGGCGAAAGTGTTGCCGTGGGGGGGAAGGTGAGGCATCTTGAGGGGGTGAGTCACGACCTGGCATGAGGCGGAGCAGAGCATGGATGACGGCGCGTTCTATCAACCCGGTGAAGTGATCGCGGGTCGCTATCAGCTGGACGAGAAGCTGGCCGAGGGCGGCTTCGCGGTGGTCTACTCGGGGGTGCGCCTGGAGGACGGGCTGCGGGTGGCCGTGAAGGCGCTCAAGCGCAAGGCGCTGGACACCGATCACGCGGCGTTGATCCGGCTGGAGCGCGAGGCGAAGGTCGCGGAGACGCTGGACCACCCCAACACGGTCAAGCTCATCGACCACGGGACCTCGGCGGACGGGCGGCTCTACCTGGTGATGGAGCTGCTGCGGGGGGAGCGGCTGGACGAGGCGATCAAGCGGGGGGTGGGCTACGCGCCTGCGAACGTCCACGCGATCATGACGCAGCTCCTGGGGGCGCTGGGGGAGCTGCACGATCTGGGGCTGGTGCACCGCGACATCAAGCCGGCCAACATCTTCGTCTGCGATCCGGATCGCTACGGGCGCCCGGGGGAGGTGTGGGTGAAGGTGATGGACTATGGCTTCGTGAAGGTGCTCAGCGGGGGGGCGCTGGGCGAGGCGTCGTCGTCCAACCTGACCCACGACGGGGTGATCCTGGGGACGCCGGGGTATCTGGCGCCGGAGTCCTGCCAGGGCGCGCCGATCTCGCCGCAGGCCGATCTTTACGCGGTGGGGTTGATCGGCTATGAGCTGCTGACGGGGCAACCCGCGTATCAGGGCTCTCGTATGGCGAAGATCCAGGCGCAGCTGCAAGGCAACCCGCCGCCGCTGGCCGACACGCTGCGCACGTTCAAGGTCGCGGGCGTCATCGAGCGGCTCATGGAGCGGGACCCCAAGCGTCGCTACGCCGCCGCCCACGAGGCGCTGGCGGAGCTGGAGGCGATCACCGATCCCCACGCGCGGCGCAAGCTCAAGACGGCGTGGTGGCACTTCTGGTAGGAGCGCGGAGGACGGATGCAAGCGTGGCGGCGTGGCGTGGCGTGGGGTGCGTTGGGGTGTGCGTTGGCGCTGGCGGCCTGCGCGCAGGACGGCGGCCCGGGGCCGCAGGGCGCAGCGGGAGCGGACGGCGCGCCGGGGGCGGACGGGGCGCCCGGCGCCGCGACGTTGATCGACACGACGCCTGCGCCGACGGGGTGCGGCGAGGCGGGCGGGGTCTTGATCACGGTCGGGCTGGATCTCGACGGGGACGGGGTGCTGGGGCCTCGGGAGGTCACGGACAACACGCTCCTGTGCAACGGCGAAGACGGCACCCCGGGGGCGACGGGCCGCGATGGGGCGCCGGGGGAGGACGGGGCGCCCGGGGTGGATGGGGCGCCGGGAGCGGACGGGGCGCCGGGGGAGGATGGCGCGCCCGGGGAGGACGGGGCGCCGGGGATGCCGGGCGCCGACAGCGCGTGCGCAGGCAACACGCCGCCGCGCTTCGAGGCGGTGGCGCTGCCCGCAGGGCCGCTCCTTGTGGATGTACCTGTAGAGATTGAGGTTATCGCTCAAGACGACGACGACGACGCGCTGGCGGTGACCTTCGTGGGGAGCGACGCCACGTTCGCGCCGGGGGCGGAGGCGGGCCGCTTCATCATGACGCCGCAGCGCGTCGGCGGGCCGCTTCGCTTCGCGGTGGTGGTGAGCGACGGGTGTCAGCTCGCCCTGAGCGACTTCAGCGTGGAGGCGGTGGTGGAGCCCTGCGCGCCGACCTTCAGCGGCCAGGAGTTCTGCGACGGGGTGGACAACGACTGCAATGGGGCGGTGGACGACGGGTGCGGGCCGCTCCAGCTGGGGATCCTGCCCTTCTACGCGCAGGTGGCGACGGCGCTGCGCGGGGCCTCCATGGCCGTGGGCTCGGGGAGCCGGGTCTTCCTCTTGAGCCCGCCGTCCCAGCCGGAGGCGCTGCATCGGGTGGACATCAGCGGCGCCTTCACCGCCAACGTCAACATGAGCCTCCCGGCGGGCGCGCGTCACCTGACGGCGACGCGCCAGGGGAGCCTCTATGTGCTGGGGCACGACCTGACCCAGACGCGGCTCCTCCAGCTCCACCCCGAGACGGGGCAGACCGTCGGCGCGCCCTGGTCCACCACCACAGACCTCCAGCCCGACGGCTTCGCCGTCGATGACGCCGGGCGCGTCATCCTGGCGACCTCCGCCGAGCCGACGATCTATCGGAGCGTCGGCGCCTCGGGCTTTGAGCTCTTCAGCGACGGCAGCGACCGGCCTGCCCTGGAGGTCGTCTGGGACGACGGCACGGGGCAGGCGGTGGCCTCGACGGGGGCGGAGGTGGGGGTGTTGCTGCCCGGCGGGGTCGCGCCGCTCTACCTGCCGCCTGCCGACGGGCGCGTCGTCACCGGCATCGCCTACGGCGAGCCCGGCGTCGTCTACATCGCCATCGCGGACACCTCGGCCGACCCGCCAGCGGGGCAGCGGGGGCTCCTCCTGCGCTACGATCTGGAGCGCGACGAGGCGATCCCTGTCCTGGAGGGGCGCAACGTGCCCATCGGCCTCGCCTGGGACCGCGAGATGGAGAACCTGATCGCCCTCTGGGGGGATCGGCTCTACCGCCTCGCGTTCGCGCGGTGAGCGGCGCTCAGTAGGCCGCCAGCGCGGTGATCGCGGCCTGGACGTCCTCCACCTGCGGGAGGATGGCGTTCTCCAGGTCGGGGTGGTAGCCGACGAAGGTGTCCAGCGCCGCGACGCGGCGCACGGGGCCATCCAGCCACTCGAAGAGCTCCTCTCCGACGCGGGCGGCGATCTCGGCGCCGTAGCCGAAGGTGCGGTTGTCCTCGTAGACCACCAGGCACTTGTGGGTCTTCTTGACCGAGGCGGCGATGGCGTCCCAGTCGTAGGGCTGGAGCGAGCGCAGATCCAGGATCTCGACGCTGACGCCGCTCTGGGCGGCGGCCAGCTCGGCGGCCTTGCGGGAGCGCTCGACGAGGTTGCCGTAGGTGATCAGCGTCAGATCGCTGCCGCTCTGCACGGTGCGCGCCTTCCCGAAGGGCACCATGTAGTTGTCGCCGGGGTAGGGCGCCCGGTTGTAGGGCTGGTAGTAGAGGTGCTTGGGCTCCAGGAAGAGCACCGGGTCATCGCACCGGATGGCCGTCCGCAGGAGCCCGTTGGCGTCCAGCGCGTTCGACGGCATCACCACCCGCAAGCCCGGCACGTGCGTGAAGAGCACCTCGCCGCTTTGGCTGTGGTAGGGCGCGCCGCCCTTGAGGTAGCCGCCGATGGGGACGCGGACCACCACGGGGGCCTTGAAGTGGTTGTTGGAGCGCCAGCGCATGTTGGACAGCTCGTTGCGCAGCTGCATGTAGGCGGGCCAGATGTAGTCGTAGAACTGGATCTCCACCACCGGCTTCAGCCCGCGCGCCGCCATCCCGATGGCGCGCCCGATGATGTTGGCCTCGGCCAGCGGCGAGTTGAAGACCCGCGTCCCCCCGAACTCACGCTGGAGCCCGTGGGTGACCTTGAAGACGCCGCCCTTGCCCTTGACGTCCTCCAGGAGCGCCTCGCGGGTCGCGTCTGCCACGTCCTCACCGAAGACCACGATCCGCCCGTCGCGGCGCATCTCGTCGCGCATGCAGGCGTTGATGAGGTCCACCATCGTCTTCTCGCCCTCCGCGCTGGGCCAGGGCTCCGTGGCGAAGTCCGCAGACGTGGGGTCCACGTCCGGCGAGTAGATCCCGAAGAGCGCCGTCTCGGCCTTGGGCGGGGGGGAGGCCAGGGCCTCGTCCTCGGCGGCGACGCACTCGGCCAGGACGTCGCGCTTGAGCTGCTCCAGCCCCTCGTCGGTCAGGATGCCCTCGCGGACCAGCCACGCCCCGAAGGTCTTGACCGGGTCGCGCTCGGCCTCCGCCTGGCGCTCGGCCTCGGGCCGGTAGAGGCGCTCGTCATCCGACATCGAGTGGCTGTAGGGCCGGATCACGTGGCCGTGGCAGAGCACCGGGCCCTCGCCGCGGCGGATCGTCTCGGCGGCGTCCTTCAGGGCGGCGTAGCTCGCCAGCGGATCGCAGCCGTCGAACTCAATGATCTTCAGCCCCTCGAAGCCTGACGTCGCCTTCGAGATGCTCCCGCCGGCGGTCTGCACCTCCACCGGCACGCTGATCGCGTACCCGTTGTCCTCCACCATGAAGAGCACCGGCAGCCGCATGTTCGCCGCCGTGTTCACCGCCTCCCAGAACTCCCCCTGCGACGTCGTCCCGTCCCCGCACGAGACGTAGATCACCTCGTCCCCGTAGGTCTTCACCTGCGCCGCGATCCCCTCCACGGCCTCGACGATGGAGGGCACCTGCGCCGCCCCCACGGCCTGGAGGAACTGCGTCCCCGTGCACGACGACTGCGACACGATGTTCAGCTTGGCGTGCCCCCAGTGGCACGGCATCTGCCGCCCGCCGCTGTTGGGGTCTGCCGCCGCCCCGGTGGCCTCCATCAAGACCTCTGCGGGCGTCATCCCCAGGGTCAGGCAGAGGGCCCGATCCCGGTAGTACGGGAAGAACCAGTCGTAGCCCGGCCGCAGCACCAGGCCCGCCGCGACCAGGGGCACCTCGTGACCCGCACCCGAGATCTGGAAGTAGATCTTGTTCAGCTTCTTCAGCCCGATCTCCCGATCGTCCAGCACCCGCGACGTGTACACCAGACGATAGAAGCGGATCAGCTCCTCCGCGCTCAAGCCATGATAGCGCGACTCCTCGGAGGCCCCCCGATCCAGCGCCTCCGGCGCCAGCGGGGGGGGCATAAGCGACGACGCGGTCAGGGTGTTCTCGGTGGGCTGGATCATGGAGGACCTCTCTCAGCTCGGGATCTTCGTCTTCAGCGCGGTCAGCGTCGCGCCCAGGCGAGGTGCGGCGCCACTCGCGCGACTCCTTATCAGACGAGATGCCACGACACAAGCCCAAGTCCGTCCCTGACGGGCTCAACGCGGTGCGTCATGCGCGCGGAGCGTCCCGCCTACGCCGCCTGGAGCTGCTCCCAGGCGGAGGTGGGGCGGCTGCGCGCCCGGAGCCGCCGCACCTCCGCGATGGGCTCCTGCGCGGTGGCGTGCAGGCGGTTGTGGCGCCAACGCGGCGGCGCGCCGTGTTCAAAGGATCTCAGACGCTCAAGGGACGATGCCGACGCACTCATCCACGCAGGCAAAGCTCTCACCGCAGGCCCGGTTGTCGGCGCAGACCTCGCATTCATCGACGCGGCGGCGATAATCGGCGTCGTTGTCGGCCTCATCCTGGCAGCGGTCCATACAGGCTTCGGCGTCATAGTCGGAGTCGAAGCAGTCCTTATAGCGGTCGCAGATCGAGTCGCAGTCAAAAGCCGCCTCCACCTGGTCTGCGCTGCCGCAGCCGGTGAGGGTGAAAAAAGTCGTGGCGGCGAGGAGGGCGAGGGCGGGGATGAGGATGCGGGTGTTCATGGGGTGACCTCCCTTCGTGGGTGTGAAAACGAGGCGGCGACGCGCCGCCTTCATGCCAGACCTCCTACGCAGCCTCCGTGCCAGGATGCCCCTCGAACGCGCGGGGGCCGCGCTGGCGGGGGCGGAGGAGGGGAGGGGAGGGCGGGGGAGGCGCTCGCAGGAGGCGACGAAGAGTCGTCAATGACGAGATCTCGTCGGGCGTGGACGGGATCTCGTCGGGGCGCGGGCCGGCTCCGCGAGAGCACACCTCTTGCGGTCAGCGCGCCCTCGCGCTAGGCTGTCCCCGCCAGGGAGCGGAGGCGGGGCGTTGAGGAGATCGCGGCGATCATGACCAGGGTGCGGGATACGAAGCTCATCGAAGGCGATCACCTCGACGGACGCTACACCATCCGGCGCCTCCTCGGCGCGGGCGGCTTCGCAGAGGTCTACGTCGCCCATCAGCTCCACATCGACCGCGAGGTCGCCCTCAAGGTCCTCGTCCCACCACCCCAGAGCGCCCGCGACCTCCAGGCCCAGCGCGAGCGCTTCATCCAGGACGCGCGCCTCGCCGCACGCCTGGAGCACCCCAACGTCGTCACCATCTACGACTTCGGCGTCGATCCCGAGCGCGGCCTCGCCTACATCGCCATGGAGCTGCTCCACGGACACGACCTGGAGGCCGAGCTGGCACGCAGCGGACCCCTGGAGCCCGCCCGCGCCAGGCGCCTCATGCTCGACGCCCTCGACGCCCTCGCGGTAGGACACCGCCTCGGCATCGTCCACAAGGACCTCAAGCCCGCCAACCTCTTCCTCGTCCGCCCCGGTGAGCCCGATGAGAAGGTCAAGCTCATCGACTTCGGCGTCGCGCGCCTCCGCGAAGGCAACAAGCTCACCGGCGACGGACAGTTCTACGGCACCGCCGCCTACCTCGCCCCCGAATACATCCAGCATCAGACCGTCTCCCCCGCCCTCGACGTCTACCAGATGGGCCTCATCCTCGTGGAGCTGCTCACCGCGCGGCCCGTCGTCCAGGCGCCCCTCCCCCTCCAGGCCATCTTCATCCACAACTCCGGCGAGCTGCCCATCCCGTTCGAGCTACAGCGCGGCGCCTTCGGCGCCCTCCTCCGAAGCGCCCTCCACAAAGACCCCGCAGCCCGCTTCCCCGACGCCGCCGCCCTCCGGGACGCCCTCGCCGCCCTCCCCGACGACCAGCTCCCACGCCTCCACCCCACCCCACCCGCGCCCCACGTCTCCGCCGAGGCCCTGACCGTCCCGATGACGGCGCCGATGGCCTCCCCCTCGACAGACGCCTTCTCGGACCCGGCGAACACGCCCCCCCACGGGGAGCGCACCTCGGGGCCGCGCGTCCCCACCGTCGCCCTCGAGCCCCCACCCCGGCCCGATCGCTTCGCCCTCCCCGCCCTCGGCCTCCTCCTCCTCCTCACCACCGCCACCCTCTCCATCCTCCGCGCCGAGGCCCAGCAGCCCCTCCCCGAGCCCACACCCGCCGCCGCCGCCGCGACCCCCTCCGCGCCCGCCGCGCCACCCGCGCCCCAGACCGCCCAGGAGGAGCCGACGCCCGCCTCCGTCGAGGCGCCCGCCTCCGTCGAGGCGCCGGCCTCCGCCGCGACGACGCGACGCGCCACGCCGCGTCGCGGCCAGGACCCCCCGGCCTCGCGCCCGGCGACGCCGCCGCCTTCGGCGCCGTCGTCCGCCGGGTCCTCCGTCATCAACATCGGCACCCGGCTCTGAGCCCCCTCCGCGCGCCGCTCTAACGAGCACACCTGCGCCCTCAGCGCGCACCAGGAGCTGCGCTGCTGGGGCTCCAACGACTTCGGGCAGCTCGACGTCCCGGAGGACATCCCCGGCGATCCCGTCGAGTTCCTCTACACCGCCGCAGGCGGCTACTCCACCTGCGGGCGCGACCTCAGCGACGACCTCCGCTGCTGGGGCGGCGATGACTGGGGGCAGGCGTCCCCACCACCCCCCTCACCGTCCTCGACGCAGGCGACGACCACACCTGCGGCCTCCGCGCCGACGACCAGCGCCCCACCTGCTGGGGCGATGACGCCCACGGCCAGAGCACCCCACCCCAGACCCCCCTCACCGCCCTCGCCGCGGGCAGCGCCCACGCCTGCGCCCTCCGCCCCGATCAGACCCTCATCTGCTGGGGCAACAACGACGACGGCCAGAGCGCGCCGCCCCAGGGACGCTTCCTCGCCGTCGGCGCCGGAGGCGACACCTCCTGCGCCGTCGCCGCCTCCGGTGAGCTGACCTGCTGGGGCGCCCAGACCCCCCTGCGCCTCACCCCTCCCGGACGCTTCTCCGCCGTCTCCGTCGGCGTCGATCAAGCCTGCGCCCTCCGCGAAGACCGCCGCGTCGTCTGCTGGGGACGCGACGCCTCCATCCGCTGACCCCCCCGGGGGCGTAACGTCCAACCCTCCGGGATTGGACGAACGCCCCCGGTCCCCCCCGTGACGGCAACCCCCCCGGCTGCGTAAGCTCCTGCTGCGCTTCGCTCCACAGGAGCAACGCCCCCGGTCCCCCCCGTGACGGGGGGACACCGACGGGTCGCTGGCGCGCTGGGGAG
>CAUJGC010000147.1 GCA_963169075.1 Myxococcota bacterium | reverse complement strand
GGGCGTCCTCGGGGGAGGGGGCCGGTGGGGCGCCGAGGCTGCCGTCGGGGCGTCGGGTGAAGAAGTGGGTGGCCTCGTCCATGCTCATGGGGGCGCTGGAGGGCGGGGCCTGCTGGAGGATGGAGGGGTCGAAGAGGTTGGTGGGGCCGTCGCTGTCGAAGGTGAGGGGCGCGCCAGGGACGGGCGGGGGCATGGGGGGGAGGGCCGGGCTCGGGGCGGGGCGCTCGGGGTGGCGCTCCTTGTAGCGCTGCCAGTCCACGATCTGGGTGGACTCGTGGAACTCCAGCCCGCCGGGCGGGGGCGGCGTGGTGGGCGTGGAGGGGTAGTGGGAGCCGAGGCCGTCCCCGGTGAAGACGTCCTCCTCAGGCGGGGCCTGGAGGGCGTCCACCTGGCGGGTGGAGGAGCGCCGCCCGGGGGGCTGAGGCGGGGCGGCTGGCGCGCCGCCGAGCTGGTTGAGGTCGAAGATGACGGAGTCGGGCGGCGCCGCGCTGGCGAAGTCCCGGCGATCCACCGGGGCGGCGGCCTGCTGGCGGGAGTGGGGGTTGTCGTTGGGGAAGAGGTCCCACATGAGGCGCGCGCAGCGGTTGGGCGTGAAGCCCGGCGCGTGCCGGTGGAGGTACTCGGCCAGGGCGCGCTGCAGCTCGAAGGCGCTCTGGAAGCGCTGGTTGGGGTCGGACTCCAGGGCGCGCATGGCGATGGCCTCCAGCTCGGGCGGGACGCCCTGGCGGAGGCGGGAGGGCCTGGGGATGTTGGCCTGGCGGACGATCTCCAGGAGGCGGAGCTGGTTCTCCTCGGCGTAGAGCATCTGGCCGGTGAGCATCTCGTGGAGGCAGATGCCGAGGGAGAAGATGTCGGTGCGGTGGTCCAGGGGCCTGCCGAAGGCCTGCTCGGGGGACATGTAGTAGAACTTGCCCTTGATGACGCCGGCCTGGGTGTGGTCCTCCCGCATCGACGCCTTCGCGATGCCGAAGTCGATGAGCTTCACCTCGCCGTTGTACGACACCAGGATGTTTTGAGGTGAGATATCACGGTGTATCAAGCCGATGTTACGCCCATAGGGATCGAGGCGGGAGTGGGCGTAGTGGAGCGCGGCGGCGGCTTGTTCGATGAGGTAGGCGGTGACGTCGAAGGGGAGGTAGGTCTCGATCTCGGAGGTGCGGACGAGGAGCTGGAAGAGGTCCTTGCCGTCCACGTACTCCATGGCGATGTAGTAGACATCGTTGTGGAGGCCGAGATCGAAGATCTGGGCGATGTTGTTGTGGGTGAGCTGGACGGCGAGCTTGGCTTCCTCGATGAGCATGGAGACGAACTCGGTGTCCTGGCTCCACTTGGGGTGGATCATCTTGAGGACGAGGTTCTTCTCGAAGCCCTGGATGCCGCCCATGCGGGCGAGGAAGATCTCGGCCATGCCACCGGAGGCGATCTTCTTGACGAGCTGGTAGGGGCCGAAGTGGGAGGGGAGGTCCATGCGCGCCGTCTTTAGAGGTTTCGAGGCGAGGTGCGCGCGGGGTCGGTGCACCTCGGGGTTCACCACGACAGGGAGCAGGGTGGACCGATGGGGCGGCCTTGTCAAGCGTGCTGGGCGGGGGCATAGATGGTGAGGGGAGGCCGCGCGGTGGCGGCTTCGCCGGGAGGACTCCAGCCAGGGAAGGTAGGTTTCCGCTATGGGGATTATCGTACAGAAGTATGGCGGCAGCTCGGTGGCGGACATCGAGAAGCTGAAGTATGTGGCGTCGAAGGTGGTGGCGACGCGTCGGGCGGGGTTCGACGTGGTGGTGGTGGTGTCCGCGATGGGGGACACGACGGACGAGCTGCTGGCGATGGCGCGTCAGATCAACGAGGGTCCGTCGCGCCGCGAGCTGGACATGCTGCTCTCGGTGGGTGAGCGGATCAGCATGGCGCTGCTCTCGATGGCGATCCAGAAGGAGGGTGTGGACGCGATCTCGTTCACGGGGAGCCAGTCGGGGATCATCACGACCTCCAGCCACGCGGAGGCGCGCGTGGTGGAGGTGCGTCCCTACCGCATCCAGGACGAGCTGGAGCTGGGCAAGGTGGTGATCGTGGCGGGTTATCAGGGGGTGAGCTACCGGCGGGAGGTGACGACGCTGGGTCGGGGCGGCTCGGACACGACGGCGGTGGCGCTGGCGGCGGCGCTGGGCGCGGAGGCGTGCGAGATCTATTCGGATGTCGAGGGGGTGTACTCTTCGGACCCGCGGATCGTCTCGGACGCGCGGATGCTGGAGTCCTTGACCTACGACGAGATGCAGGAGCTGGCGCGGCTGGGTGCCAAGGTGTTGAACGCGACGGCGGTGGAGTTTGCGCGTCGTGCGCAGATCGCGCTCTACGCGCGGGCGACCCGCAGCCGGACCCAGGGGACCACGATCCACGACGGCGGCGCGCTGCGCCGTGTGGACGGGCTGGACGAGGCCATCGCCCGGGAGGAGCGGGGGTTGGGGGTGCGGGCGATCTCCGGGCTCAAGGAGGGGGCGCTCTTTACGCTGGAGGAGGCTTCGGAGGAGGCGCTGGAGGCGCTGTCGGCGGCGATCGAGGGGGTGCAGACGCCGTTCTTCCACCTGGACGTGTCGTCGGGCCGCGCGCAGGTGCTCCTGGATCTGGAGAACGTCCACGAGCTGCCTCGGCTCAAGGCGGAGCTGGAGGGTGCGGGCGGCGCCCGGCTCCGGATCGAGGAGGGCGTGGGGTGCGTGGCGGCGGTGGGGGTGGGCGTGGGGGATCGTCCGCGGGTGGCGCGTGCGGCGCTCCAGGCGTTGCGTGCGGCGTCGCTGCGCCCGCGCCTGGTGCGGGCCTCGGGGCCTTCGGTGACGGTGGTGCTGGCGTCGTCGGAGGTGCCTGCGGCGATGCGGGCGCTGCACGCGGCGCTCATCGAGGCGCCGCCCGGCGTATGAGGCGCTTGACGCGCGTCGCCGCGGCGTCGCTGGTCGCCGCGGCCTGGCTCGTCCCGTCGCGGGCGTCGGCGGCTCCGTTTGAGGAGCCCGAGCGGCGGGTCGCCCTCTGGGTGCCTCCGCTGCGCGGGGAGGTCGGCGCGCGCTTCGGGGTGGACAGCCGCCTGGCGCTGGGGGACGCGGAGGAGCTGCTGCTGCCCGGGACGATGGCGCGGCTGGACGCGGCGGCGCGGCTCTATCTGGACCCGCGGGGGGCGTTCGGGGTGGGGCTCTACGGCGGGGGCGGGGTGGAGCTGCCGCTGAGCGGCCAGGAGGTGGGCGGGACGCTCTCCCAGCTTGGAGGTGGGATCTCCTTTCAGTACCGGGCCATCAGCGAGGACTACCTCTACGCGGTCTTTGGCAGCTTCATCGAGCTGCACCACCTGACCTGGCAGGCGAGCGCGCTCGAGCCCTGGGAGACGGCGGATCCTCGCCTGCCCGGCCGGGACGGCGGGCTCCGGGTGGCGGTGGGGATCGAGCTGGGTCCTGGGCTGCTGGCGTGGCTGGACCCCTACATCATGGGGGAGTCCGTCGTGCGCTTCGGGCTGGAGTATGCGCGCTTTGGCGGCGCGGAGCTGACCTCGCTGGTCTTCGGGTGGAGCCTGGCGATGGAGGGGGCGCTTCGGTGACCCCCCCGGGGCCGTAACGTCTGGCCTGCTCGGCCA
>CAUJGC010000146.1 GCA_963169075.1 Myxococcota bacterium | reverse complement strand
CGGGGCCGGGGGGGTTGCCCACAGCGCATCCTCCTCCGGCCACGGCATCGACGCCCAGTCGCGGGGGATGATCGCGTCGTAGATGGCGGCCTCCGGCGAGCCGGGGGCCGGGGTGTGGTTGTAGGCCCAGGTCGCCCGGGGCGGCATCGACGCCAGGATCGACTCCGTGCGCCCCCCCGTCTGGAGCCCGAACTTCGTGCCCCGGTCGTGCAAAAGGTTGAACTCGACGTAGCGCCCGCGACGCAGCGCCTGAAAGTCCCGCTGCGCCTCCGTCCACGGCGTCCTGTAGCGCCGCTCCACGATCGGCACATAGACCTCCAGGAACGCCTCGCCGCACGCCTTGACGAAGCTCCAGCGCGCCTCGCGGGTGTGCTCGGGGGAGGGCGTGAGCTGATCAAAGAAGAGCCCGCCCACTCCCCGCGCCTCACCCCGGTGGGGCAGGAAGAAGTAGCGGTCGCACCACGCCTTGAAGCGCGGGTAATAGTCCGGGTCGAAGCGGTCGCACGTCGCCTTCAGGTGACGGTGCATCCCCACCGCGTCCCGCGTGTAGGGATACACCGGCGTCAGATCCATCCCCCCGCCAAACCACGACGCCTCCCCGAACTCGATCGCCCGGAAGTTCGCGTGCACCGTCGGGACGTGCGGGTTGCGCGGGTGCAGGATCAAGCTCACCCCCGACGCCCAGAGGTGATCCCCACCGCCCGGCAGGTGCGCCGCCAGCTCCGACGCCATCTCCTCACGCGGCACCTCCACCTCGCTGAAGAGCACACCCCCCTTCTCAAAGACCTCGCCGCCCTCGATGATGCGGCTGTTGCCGCCGCCGCCGCCGCCCTCGCGGCGCCAGCGGTCGCTCCCGAAGCGCGCCGTCGGCTCAAAAGCCTCCAGCGCCGCGCAGATGCGGGCTTGCAGATCCTGAAAGTGGGCGGCGGCGATCGCGCGCATGGTCGCTCCTGTAAGGTCGAGAGGATGGGTGCGCGGGCTCTCTTGCGCCCGCAGGGGCCGTTCGTATATTATCGCCCCTGGTTGGTTCGTCCAGCACGCCACACACCCCCTGAGACCTTCGCCTATGCCCCGACACCTCGACAACCTCGGCTCTGAAGATCTCGTCCCCACCGTCAACCGGAGCGCCACCCCCGACGTGAGCCGGGTGCAGCCTGCCGATTGGTCGGTCCTGGGCTTGATCGACGGACGGCGCACCCTGGCCGCCATCTGCCAGGCCGCCCCACTCACCGAGCGCGACGCGGTGGCCTCCCTGATCCGGCTCCGCGACCTGGGCATGATCGCCCTGCCCACCCCCAAGCCCCCACCGCTGGCCTCCGGCGCCCGCGCCCACTCCGGCATCCGCGCCGCGCGCACCTCCCCCCCCGCCCAGCCCGCCCGCACCAAGGCCGACAAGCCCCAGGAGAAGCCCCGCAAGGGCGCCGTGCGCATCCCACCGCCCAAGGGCTGGCCCACCCCCATGGAGCGCTTCTCCTTCGACCCCGCACGCCTCGACGAGGCCGTCGATCTCGACCCCGAGAAGCGCCGCCAGATCCTCTACTGGCACCACCACCTCGAAGCGGTGGACTACTACCTCCTCTTCCAGGTCGAGCGCGGCGCCGACGAGCGCGCCCTCCGGCGCGCCTACTTCGCCCTCTCCAAAGAGTTCCACCCCGATCAGTTCTTCCGACGCGAGCTGGGCTCCTACGAGCCCCTCATCGGGGACATCTTCCGATGGATCGCCGGCGCCAACGAGATCCTCTCCCACCCCGAGAAGCGCCGCCGCTACGACGCCCTCCTCGCCCGAGGCTACAAGGGCGAGTGGGAGGTCGAGCGCGCCGCCCAGGCCCAGACCTCCCGCCCCGAGCCCGCGGCCCCCTCCTCCAACCCCCGCGTCGCCACCCCGGCCCACTCCAGCGGCGCCCTCGGCGCCGTGGTCCCCGGCGTCAGCGAGCGCCTGGAGGACGCCCGGCGCCTCATGGAGGCCCGACGCTGGCGCGACGCCCTGAACGTCCTGGAGCCCCTCCTCCAGCCCACCTTTCACCCGCGCGTCGCCGTCGCGGCCGCGCGCTGCCTGCTGGAGCTGGGCGAGCGCCCCGAGGTCGCAGACGACCTCTGCCGCCGCGCCCTCCGCGAGGCCGGCCTCACCCAGATCGACAAGCGCGACGCGCTCATCGTCCTCGGCGGGCTCTTTGAGCGCGCCGGGCGCCTGGAGGATGCCAAGAAGCTCATCGGGCAGGCCCTGCGCCTGGACCCCCGGAACGCCAACCTGAAGGATCACCTCGAGCGCCTTGAGCGCAACGCGCGCGGGTAGGATCACCACTGACGAGAGAGCAGAAGCGTGGGCATGGATCGAGTCATCGGCATTGATCTGGGGACGACCAACTCGTGTGTCGCGATCGTCGAGGGTGGCGTCCCCAAGGTGATCCCCAACAAGGGCGGCTACAAGACCACCCCCAGCATCGTCGGCATCAGCGACAGCGGCCGCCGCTTCGTCGGCCAGATGGCCAAGCGGCAGGCGATCACCAACGCCCGCCACACCGTCTATGCGGCCAAGCGCCTCATCGGACGCAAGTGGGCCAGCTCCGAGGTCCAGCACGGCCTGGAGACGGTCCCCTTTGAGCTGGTCCGCGGCCCCCATGACGACGTCCGCATCAAGCTCCGCGACAAGGTCTACAGCATCCCCGAGATCTCCAGCATCATCCTCCAGGAGATGCGCGTCGTCGCGGAGGACTACCTCAGCGAGGAGGTCGCCAAGGCCGTCATCACGGTCCCGGCCTACTTCAACGACGCCCAGCGGCAGGCCACCAAGGACGCGGGCCGCATCGCGGGCCTCGACGTCCTCCGCATCATCAACGAGCCCACCGCCGCCGCCCTCGCCTACGGCTTCGGGCGCGACGATCTGGAGGCCCGCATCGCCATCTACGATCTCGGCGGCGGGACCTTCGACATCTCCATCCTCGAGATCAACCAGGGCGTCTTCGACGTCCTCTCCACCGGGGGCGACACCTACCTGGGCGGCGAGGACTTCGACGCGCGGATCATCGAGTGGCTGGTCTATGAGTTCGCCGCCGAGCACAACGTCGATCTCCGCCGCGACGAGATGGCCCTCCAGCGCATGAAGGACGCCGCCGAGAAGGCCAAGTGCGAGCTCTCCGCCATGCAGGAGACCGAGATCAACCTCCCCTTCATCTACACCCAGGAGGACGGCGAGGCCCTGCACCTCCAGCGGACCCTGAGCCGGGCGCGCCTTGAGGATCTGGTGGAGGATCTGGTGCACCGCACCGTCAAGATCTGCGACCAGACCCTGAAGGAGGCCGGCCTCACCGTGGACGCCATCGACGACGTGATCCTCGTCGGCGGCATGACCCGCATGCCGCGGGTCCAGCAGGTCGTCGCGGAGTACTTTGGCCGCGAGCCCTCCAAGAACGTCCACCCCGATGAGGTCGTCGCCCTCGGCGCCGCCATCCAGGCCCACGCCCTCATCGACGAGGAGGCCGAGGTCCTCCTCCTCGACGTCACGCCCCACGATCTGGGCATCGGCGTCTACGGCGGCGGCGTCCAGGTCCTCATCGAGCGCAACTCCACCGTCCCCGTCTCCCGCAGCCACATCTTCACCACGGTCAAGGACAGCCAGACCTCGGTCAAGATCCTCGTCGTCCAGGGCGAGAGCAGCAAGGCCCACGAGAACGACCTCCTGGGCGAGTTCGTCCTCACCGGCCTCCGCCGCGCCCCCGCCGGGGAGGTCGAGATCGAGGTCACCTTCGAGATCTCCGCCGACGGCATCGTCAGCGTCGCCGCCCGCGATCTCGAGACCGGCCTGGCCCAGAGCATCACGGTCACGGCCACCAGCGGCCTGGAGGAGGAGGAGATCCTCGCCATGATCGAGGAGAACCAGGACTACCTCGTCCAGACCCGCGAGTCCGAGGAGGTCGAGCAGCACCGCGCCGAGATCCGCCGGACCATCCGCGAGGTCGAGCGCCTCCTCCCCACCGTCCGCGACGTCATGCAGGGCTCCACGCTCGGCAAGGACGCGCTCCGGAAGGCCGAAGACGCCCTCTCCCGCGCCCGCGAGGCGCTGGAGGGGCGCAACCCGGAGCACATCATCGCCAGCAGTGAGGCCTTGAGCCGCACCTACACGGTGTTCCAGGGGATCGTCGAGCGCATGCAGTAAGGATCACGCGGATGGTTGACCGCAAGCAGGGCCAGCACCCCTCCACCGAGCTGGAGTTTGAGTTCGATCCGGACGAAGGCTTCGTCCTCGACCTCGGCGATCCCTCCGAGTCGGACAGCGCCTCCCAGGCGTCGATCCGACGCACCGGGGATGCCGCCCGCCCGGTCGCCTTCGATCCCCTCGCGGACGACCTCAGCGGCTCCTTCCTCGGGGATCTCGGGGACCTGGAGGACGCCGACGAGGGGCTCTCCATCGAGATCGAGATCGAGATCGACATGGAGGCCGACGAGTCCACCATGGTCATCGATCCGGCGGCCCTCCTGGCGGCCCGCCGTCCGCGCATCCCCCGACCCCAGACCGCCCCGATCCCCACGCCGCCCCCCGCCCCCCGTCAGGCGGGGGCGCGCTACGCGGCGGCGGCCCCGCCGCCCCCCAGCCACCGACGCCCCGCCCACGACATCGACGAGCCCGGCATCCCCGGCGCCGAAGAGCAGGCCGAGGACCTCTCCGCTGCCTTCCTCTCCGCCGATCCCCTCGCCCACGGCCGCGAGGTCACCCGCGCCGAGGTCCAGCCCCCCGGGCGCCAGGACGACTTCGACCCCTGGGCCGACATGGACGACGTCCAGATCCGACCCAGCGCGCCGACGCCCGTCGCCGCCTCCTCGCCGCGACCCCGCCCCGTCGTCCCTCGCCTCGCGGACTTCCTCGACGACGAAGAGGCCGAGGCCGACCCCGCCCCCGCCTCGCTCCGCCTCCCCATGCCCGGCCCCGCCGCGCCCGCGCCGCCGCCCCAGGCGCCCGCGCCGCCTCCCCAGGCGCCCGCGGTGTCTCAGCCCTTCGAGCTGGACTTCGACTTCGACTTCCCCGCCGCGCCTGCGGCGCCGACCGCCGGCCGCACCGAGGACTCCACGCCCTTCGCGGACATCCGCGAGCGCACCCCCGCCGCCGCCTCGCTGGAGCCCGGCAGCATCGACGAGCTGATCGAGGGCCCGCGGCGCGCGCGCCCTGGCGTCGCCGCCTCCTCGTCGTCCTCCTCCGCCCAGCCCCGCTACGCAGGCAGCGTCGCGCCCCCCGCCCAACCTGCGGGCTTCATGGACGATCTGGACTTCGACTTCAACTTCGGCCCCGAGGCGGCCCCGGCGCCCGCTCCGCCATCCCGGTCCGAGCCGCGCCCTCCCGCCCCCGTCGTGCGACCGCCGACGCGCGGCGACGACGCGTCGGCCAGCTTCAGCCGCGCGCCGACCCCTGCGCTCCGCTCCCCCCGCGAGCCCGACCCCTTCCAGCAGGCCGCCGCCCAGGTCCTGCGCCGCAGCTCCAACGCGGTCCCCTCCCGCCGCGAGCCGGTCGCCCCCCCGCCTCAGCCGCCCGCCCCGCCTCCGCGCCCCCCCGTCGGCCCCGGCGCGCTCCCGCGGCCCCCCCCCCCACAGCCCCCCCCGCCCCACG
>CAUJGC010000145.1 GCA_963169075.1 Myxococcota bacterium | reverse complement strand
CTCGCCCCCAGCGACCCGTCGGTGTCCCCCCGTCACGGGGGGGACCGGGGCCGTTCGGCTGGCCGAGCAGGCCAGACGTTACGGCGCCGGGGGGGTTGCGTCACGGGGGGGACCGGGGGCGTTCGTCCAATCCCGGAGGGTTGGACGTTACGCCCCCGGGGGGGTCACCCCGTCGAGCACCGCGGCCAGGCGCGCGCTGGCGGTGCGGCTGTCGAGGCCGATGGGCTGGCGTGCGACGACGCGGTGGCGCCCCTGGGCGACGGCGTCCGCGACGGCGTCCGCGATGGCGTCGGTGGCGTCGAGGGGGTAGGAGCGCCCGCCTTCGAGGTCGTGGAGGAGGAGATCGACCTCGGGGTTGTCGCAGATGATGAGCATGGGGCGGCGGGAGGTGGCGTAGTCGTAGAGCTTGGCGGGGATGCGCTGGGTGGAGCGGTTGCTGAGGGCGACGAGGAGGTCGGCGGCGTCCATGACGGGGCCGGTGGCGTTGTAGGGCACGAAGGGGTGGAGGGTGAGCATGTCCGCGACGCCGCGCTCCCGGGCCGCCTGGAGGGTGGCGGGGGGGCAGGAGCCGGTGACGACCAGGTGGAGGTCCCGGGGGCCGAGGCCGCGGGCTCGGAGCCGCGCCAGCACGTCCAGGAGGATGTCGCCCTCGACGAAGCGGCGGAAGTGGCCGAGGAAGAGGAGGGTGAAGCGGTCGAAGCCGGGGTGGTCGCCGTCGTGGGTGAGGTCGGGGTCGGCGTGGTTGCGGATGAAGGTGAAGCGGTCAGGGGGGAGGTGGGGGTAGTGGGCGCGGTAGTCGTCGCAGGTGCGGGCGGTGTTGAGGATGACGCGGCGCGCCTGGCGGACGGCGACGGCTTCGAGGGCGTCGGTGAGGCGGCGCATGGGGAGGGGGCGCTGGGGGCGGCGCAGCTCGCAGACCGACCAGGGGTCGCGCAGGTCGAGGACCAGGGGGAGGCCGGTGTCCCTGGCGAGGCGGGCGCCGACGAGGCAGGCGGCGTAGGGGTCGGCGTTGACGAGGATGGCCTCGATCTCGGGGTGGCGCTGGAGGACGCGGCGTGCGGCGGCGTAGGCCCAGGGCATGTAGGCGCTGTGCTCCCCGAGGGGGAGCAGCTCGGGGTTGGTGAGGGCCGGGGGGATGAGGCGCCGCCAGGGGGCCGGGCGGGCGGGGGCGGCGGCGCGGCGGCTGTCGCCCAGGTCGCCGCGCTGGAGGCGCGCCCAGGTGGCGGCGGCGCGGTGGCTGTAGTCGTAGTAGACGGGGAGGTCGGGGGGGATGGCGTCGAGGAGGCGCTGGTTGAGGGTCGCGCCAGGCCAGAGGTCGGCCAGGATGACGGGGGACCAGCCGAAGGCGGGGAGGTGGCGGGCGAACTTGAGGGGGCGGAGCGCCCCGACCTGGCCCTGAGGCGGGAAGTAGGGGGTGAGGTAGAGGAGGTGGCGCATGGGGAGGGGGCTCAGTTGCCGCTCCGCTTCATCCAGCGCTCGCAGCTGGAGCGGGCCAGGTCCTGGCGCGGGCTGAGGGCGATGACCTTGAGGCAGGCCTGGCGGGCCTTGGGCTCGTTGTTGATGCGGTTGGCGAGGCGGTGGATGCCGAGCCAGGCGTTGCGGTGCCGGGGGTTGAGGCGGACGGCGGCCTCGAAGTGCTGGAGGGCCTGCTGGGGGTTGGTGGTGATGAGGGCCTGCCCCTGCTTGTACTCGTCGTCGGCGCTGCGGCCCCGGGGGCGCTCCGGGGCGGGCTCGGGCTCGGGGGGGGCGTCCGCCACGGAGGCAGGCGGCTGGGCGGAGGCCGGGGCCGAAGGCGCCGAGGTCGGGGGCGCGGAGGCGGGCGGCTCGGCGGAGGCCAGGGGGGCGCTGGCGGGGGGCTCGGGGGCGGAGGCCGGGGGGGCGCCGTCGGGCTGGGTGCTCTGGGTCTCGCCGCGGATGGCGGCGAGCTGGACGTAGTACTGGGCGCGCTCGACGGCGTTGCGCAGGGGCTTGGGGTCCTGCTCCCCGGCGGCGCTGGGGCCGCCGGTGATGAGCGCGAGGGCGTCGGGGCTCTGCTGGATGTACCACCAGACGCCGAAGCCGCCCCCGGCGATGAGGAGGAGCACGAAGAGGATGCCGACGTAGAAGCCCGCGCCGCGGCTGATGCGGACGGGCTCGTCGTCGGCCATGACGGGGACGTCGATGCGGGTCGCCAGCGCGGCGTCCGGGGTCGGCTTCTTGCCCTTGCCCTTGACCGGGCTCTGGGCGCCGGTGAGGCGAGCCTCGGCGGCCTTGAGGTTGGCCGCCATCATGGCGCCGGGTTGCTGGCGGAGGTGGGGCGGGCCCGCCGCCGGTCCGCCCGGCTTGGAGGCGCCGTGCCCGGCAGGCGGCGGCGCAGGCAGGATGACCGGCGCCGCAGCGGCCTGGGCGGGGGCCTTGAGGCGCTGGAGGGCGTCTTCGAGGGCGGCGCGAAAGGCGAGGGCGGACTCGTAGCGGTCCTCGCGCTGCTTCGCCATGGCGCGCTCGATGATGGGATCGAAGAGGTCGGGCACCTGGAGGTCGAGGCGGACCTTGGAGGGGCGCGGCGGGGCCTCGGTGATGATCTTGGCGGCCATGCCGGCGGAGGAGTTGGCCTGGAAGGGGAGGCGCCCGGTCAGGAGCATGAAGAGGACCACGCCCAGGGCGTAGATGTCCGTCCGGGGGTCCAGCTCCAGGCCCTTGACCTGCTCCGGAGACATGAAGGCGGGGGTGCCGCAGATGAGGCCGTCCTGGGTGAGGTGGGGTCCGCCGCTGGCCTCCGGGTCGTTCAGCTTCGCGATCCCGAAGTCCAGCACCTTCACGAACTCCTCGCCGCTCCGCCGCTTCGAGACGACGATGTTGGCGGGCTTGAGGTCGCGGTGGATGATGCCGGCCGCGTGGGCCTCGTCCAGGGCCGAGCAGACCTGGATGAGGAGGTTGACCACGCGCTCAGGGTCGAGGGGGAACTCCTCGCTGAGGACCTGGCCGAGATCGTGGCCGTCCAGGTACTCCATGGCGATGAAGGAGGCGCCGTCCTCGTTCTGCCCGAAGTCGAAGATGGAGATGGAGTTGGGGTGGTTGAGGCGGCTGGCGGCGCGGGCCTCGCGCTGGAAGCGCTGGAGGGCCTCCTGGCTCTGGGCGGCGTTGCCCTTGAGGATCTTGAGGGCGACCTTCTTCTTGAGCGAGAGCTGCTCTGCGAGGTAGACGACCCCCATGGAGCCCACGCCGATGCGCTCCTGGACCTGGAAGTTGCCGGCGAAGAGCTGCCCGATGTAGGGATCGGTCTCTTCGACGCTGGCGTCCTGGGTGACGGAGGCGCCGCAGCTGGTGCAGAAGTTGGCCGTGTTGACCAGGGGGGCGTTGCACTTATGGCATGACTTCGACATGCATCATCCGGCTGGCCGGGGTTGGGGGATGGTCCGGGGGGCCCATCGTTCACGCCGCCCAGTGTACCCCCGGAGCGCGCTGGAGCACAAGCCCCCTCGGAGGGCTTGCCTGGAGGCGCCGAGTGTGCTTGATGGAGGCGCGCGCGGCGCGGGTGGTGCGCGTCGGACGCAGCAGAGCCAAGCTCATAGGGTCAGCGCATGAACGATCGGGTGAAGAAGATTATCCTGGGCTACCTGGCCTTCATCGTGGCGGGCACGATCCTGGGGATCGGCGTCTCGCTGATCGCGGGGCTGCCCATCGAAGGGCACGACGCCGAGGCGCACGCTCCAGCCGAGGCGCCCGCCGAGGCGCCCCCCGCCGAGCACGGCGCGGGGCATTGACAGGCCCCGGGTGATGGGGTGAGGTGGTCTGGAACGCGCGTCGCGCGCTGCCCCCACCCCGATGACCTGGAGGTCCCTGTGGAGCACGCCCAGAAGATCCTGCTGGCCCGCCTCGTGGCGCAGGTGTTGATCACAGACGCGGTGCTGACCGACGCCGAGGAGGCCTTCCTGGGCCGCTTCATGGCGCACCTCGGCCTGAGCGCCGCGGATGCGCGCGAGGTCACGCGCCGCGTGAACATCGGCGCCCCCGTCGGCCCCCTGGTCGAGCAGATCTCCCCCGAGCACCGCCAGGCCCTCCTGCGCGCCATGCGCGAGGCCGCGTCCTCGGACGGAGAGACGAGCGCGCGGGAAGAGGCGTTGATTGACGCGGTGGTGGAGGCGCTGGCGCACTGACCCCCCCGGGGCCGTAACGTCTGGCCCTGCGGGACTGGACG
>CAUJGC010000144.1 GCA_963169075.1 Myxococcota bacterium | reverse complement strand
GGGTGTGTGGGCCGGGGCCTGGGGTGCAGGGGCGGGCTCGGGGGTGGGGGCCGCCTCGCGGACAGGATCGGGCGTGTGCCGAGCTTGGGCGCCGCGAGGCTCAGGTGGTCCCGAGGGGTCGTCGTCGCCCTCCTCCAGGGTGGCGGTGGCGGTGGCGGTCTGGGCGGGCGCGAGCTGCGCGGCGCGTGTGGGGGCGGGGGGCGGGGTGGTGCGGGCGGGCGGCGGCGCGGGGGTGGCGGCGCGTGGCGCAGGCGCGGGTGCGGCGGCGCGTGGCGCGGGGGCGGCGGGCGCGGGCGGGGTGTAGGCGCGTCGAGAGGCGCTGGCGGCGGGCGCGGCGGGCGCGGCGGCGCGGGAGGAGGCGGCGCTGCGCGAGGAGGCGGCGGCGCGGGGTGTGGCGGCGGGCTGTGCGGCCTCGGCCTGGTAGGGGACCTCGCCTTCGAGGCCGGCCATGGTGATGTGGCCTTTGAAGTGCGCGCCGTCGGTGATGATGATGCGGGGGGCGTTGATGTCCCCGATCATGCGTCCTTCGGCGGTGATCTCGACAAGCTCGTCGGCGGTGATGTTGCCGATGACGACGCCGCTGACGATGGCGGCGCGGACGTGGACCTCGGCGCGGATGAGGCCGGAGGGCTCGACGAGGAGGGACTGGGAGAGTCGTATGGAGCCTTCGACGGCGCCGAAGACGCTGAGGTCTTCGTCGCCAGCGATCTGTCCGGCGACGCGGATGTGCTCACCGATGACGGTGACGGAGTGGGACATGGGGGTGCTCCGGCGGGGTGGTGGGGTTCAGGGGCTCAGACGTCCATGTCGATGTGGCCCTTGAAGTGGGCGCCGTCCGCGATGAGGATGCGTGGGGAGCGGATGTCCCCGACCATGCGTCCGTCGCTCTTGATCTCGACGCGCTCGGAGGCGGCGATGTTGCCGGTGACGGCGCCGGAGATCTCGATGTTCTCGGAGGTGACGTCGGCTTCGACGACGCCGGAGTTTTCGACGAAGAGGCTCTCCTGGAGGGCGATGCGTCCCTTGACGGTGCCCTGGATGACGAGGGGCTCGTTGCCGGTGATCTCGCCGTCGATGACGATGGTGCTGCCGATGATGGTGTTGGCCATGGGGTGCGTTGCTCCGTGGTGTGGGGGTGTGGGGGGTGTCAGGCCTGGACGCCGGGGGGGAGGGGGACGTCCATCTCGATGTTGCCTTTGAAGCGGGCGCCGTCTTCGATGAGGATGCGGGGGGCGCGGATGTCTCCGATGACGACGGCTCCGGCGAGGATGGAGATGAGCTCGCGCGCGACGATGTTGCCGTTGAGTCGTCCGCGGATGGTGAGCTCGACGGCTTCGACGTTGGCGACGACGGTGCCGGTCTCTTCGATGACGAGGTGGTTGTTGAGGGTGATGGTGCCCTCGATGTGTCCTTCGACGATGAGGTCTTCGTCGCCGGTGAGTCGTCCATCGATGCGGATCCCGCGTCCGATGACGCAGGTTTCCTGGGGGGTGGGCATGGTGGGCTCCAGGCAGGGGTGGAGGGGAGAGGCGTGGCCCGGCTGCGGCGTCGCAGCCGAGATCGGGGCGGGAAGGTAGCCGGGGTGAGCGGGGGTCGTCAATAGGGGTGGGGCGTGTGGAATTCGCGCGGTGAAGTGCTGGCGAATCTTGCCGTAGGCGCGGGGTTGGGCTAAGGTTCGGGCTTGATGTCGGCGTAGGGCGCGCGCGTCGCAGGCGGCGCGCGGCCTGGTCGTGTGGTCGAGCGCGCCGCGGTTGCGTTTCCGGCTGGAGGAGGCGAGGGATGAGAAGAAGCAGCGGAGTGTGGCTGGCGCGCGTGGGTGTGTCGGCGCTGATGAGCCTGGCCGCCCTGGGCGTGTCGGGTTGCGGTCCGGTGCAGTCCACCGCGATGATCAGCGAGGCGGAGGTCGCGCTGGAGAAGGCGCGTGTGGTGAAGGCGGAGCAGCTGGCCCCCTACGAGTACTGGAGCGCGAACGAGTACCTGTACAAGGCGCGCGAGGAGTGGGGGTATGCGGACTTCGAGGCGTCGATGGACTACGCGACGCTCTCGCGGAAGTTCGCGGAGGAGGCGCTGAAGAAGACGAAGGAGGCGCCCTACACGGGTTCGCCGGCGGGTCCTCGTCGCGTGCAGGATCCGGAGGCGGACGCGCTGGAGCGTTACTGAGCGGCGGCGTCGTCGGCTTGTGCGTTGGAGCAGGGATTCGGACGGCGGCCTCCAGGGCGGCCTTGTGGGAGCGAAGGGGATGGCACGTTGGCACGGTGTGGAGCAGGTGGCGTCGCCGCTCCTGGGGTTGGCTCTGGTGATGGGGCTCTCTCTGGGTGTGCAGGGCTGCAACGTGGGCTCAAAGCTGCGGGCCAAGGCGACCGAGATCGGTGAGCTGAGCGCCAAGATCGAGAAGCCGGCCTACAAGTGCGCGCCGAAGGAGCTGGCGTTGGCGCAGTCGCACCTGGCGTTTGGCCAATACGAGCTGGACACGGGGAACTGGTCGCGCGCGGACGATCACCTGGCGATCGCGTACAAGAACGCGAACCTGGCGGACATCAACAGCCGGGGTCCGGAGTGCCAGGAGCTGGCGATGGTGGTGCAGTCCGACCGGGATCAGGACGGCCTCCTGGACGAGGTGGACAAGTGTCCGGACAACCCGGAGGACTTCGACGGGTTCCAGGACGAGGACGGTTGCCCTGAGGATCAGGACACGGACGGTGACGGGATCCCGGACTCGAAGGATCTCTGCCCGACGGAGCGGGGTCTGCCGGAGAACCAGGGTTGTCCGCAGGTGGTGCAGGACAAGGACGGCGACGGGATCCAGGATCCTGTGGACAAGTGCCCGCTGGATCCTGAGGACTTCGACGGGTTCCAGGACGAGGACGGGTGCCCGGATCTGGACAACGACAACGACGGCCTGGCGGACGTGAACGATCGGTGTCCGAACGAGCCGGAGGACATCGACAGCTTCGAGGACGAGGACGGGTGTCCGGACTACGACAACGACAAGGACAACATCCTTGACGTGAGCGACAAGTGCCCGCTGGAGCCGGAGGACTACGACGGGGACAGCGACGAGGACGGGTGCCCTGACGAGTACAAGCTGATCGTGGTCAAGAACGATCAGATCGAGATCAAGCAGAAGATCTTCTTCGACACGGCGAAGGCGACGATCAAGCCGGTGAGCTTCCCGATCCTGGACGAGATCGCGGACGTGCTGAGCAAGAGCACGAAGATCAAGATCCGGATCGAGGGTCACACCGACAGCCAGGGCGGGGCGGGCTACAACCGGAAGCTGAGCGACAAGCGGGCGAAGTCGGTGCGGACGTACCTCATCGGGAAGGGGATCGACCCGGATCGGATGTCTGCGGTGGGCTACGGCGAGGACAAGCCGATCGAGGACAACGCGACGGCGGAGGGTCGTGAGCGGAACCGTCGCGTGGAGTTCCACATCACGGCGAAGTGACGCGGGGCTTGGGAGCGCGGTCTTGTCGTGGACGCGGTGGGGTGATATGCCCCCCGCGTCCGTTTGTGTTTGAGGTCGTCGCGGCTTGGCGCGGCGCACCTTGAGAGCGCGATGATCCTGCGGTTGCAGGCTAGATGATGTTGGAGCGAGCGATGGTGCGGAGAGTGCTGCGACGCGGCGTGTTGGTCCTGGGGCTTGTGGGTTTGGGGCTTGGAGGGGTCGCCTTGAGCGAAGCTCCGGCGCAGGCGCAGGGGAGCCAGATGGTGCGCCAGCTGGAGGAGGCGCTGGCTCGCGCGGTGAACAAGTACGACACGCTCCAGCTGCAGGCGGCGGAGAAGGAGCTTCAGGACGCGATCTCGCAGGGGCTGCGCTTCGGGGTGAACGACCCGGTGTTGGCGAAGCTGCACGTCATGCTGGGCGTGGTGCGCTACGGGCTGACGCAGGACGAGGGGGACGCCTACGAGGCGTTCGTGTCGGCGTTGGAGGTGGATCAGGGCGCGCAGATCCACCCGGACTACCAGACGCCGACGCTGGAGGCGATCATGGATCGCGCGCGGGCGGCGGTGCCTCCGAAGACGGGGGGCGGCGGCGGGAAGGTGGAGCCGGAGGTGATCGGTCGCCCGGAGATGAAGCACGTCAAGATCGAGACGGCGAGCTTCGGGAAGCCGATCGACTTTGTGGCGGAGGTGCCGCCGACGGTGCCGCTCTACCGGATCACGCTGAACTACCGTCGCTACGGCGAGCGGGAGTACAAGACGCTGGAGATGCGCCCGGACACGGAGACGCGCTTTCTGGCGACGCTGCCCGGGGGGGAGGTGCGGAGCAACCAGATCGACTACTACATCGAGGTGCTGGATCGGACGGGGAAGATCCTGGTGGCCTCGGGCGGGCCGGGTTCGCCGCTGAACATCGTGATCTTCGGGACGGACGGGAGCGATCTGCCGGATGATCCGGTGGAGCAGCCGTCGAGCGGGGGTCGTCAGTGGGTGTACCTGAACCTGCTGGGCGGGACGGGGATCGGGTTTGCGACGGCGCCGCCGCGCTACTACCCGCAGCTGGAGATCGTGCCGGGGCTGGCGCCTGCGCCCTTCCATGTGTATGGGGAGCTTGGGCTGAAGGTGTCGCCGGAGGTGGACGTGGGGGCGCTCTACCGCTATCAGGTGGTGGAGCAGGAGCCGCTTTTTGCCGGTGCGCGGGTGCGGTG
>CAUJGC010000143.1 GCA_963169075.1 Myxococcota bacterium | reverse complement strand
GTGAGGGATCGCTGGGGTCGCTGGGGGGTCGCTGGGGTCGAGCGGTGGCGAGCGAGCGCAGCGAGGGAGGTCGGTGTCCCCCCGTCACGGGGGGGACCGGCCCCGTTCCGCCGATGAGCGAAGCGATGTCGGCGGTTACGGGGCCGGGGGGGTTGCCGTCACGGGGGGGACCGGCCCCGTTCCGCCGACTCGCTGTGCGATGTCGGCGGTTACGGGGCCGGGGGGGTTGCCCTCACGGCCCCCATATTTTTTGAAACCTGGCCTGGACTTTGCGCACGCAGTGCCCAGCATTCTCTCTGTGAGCGGAGCGCAGCGGCAAACGCCGCAACCTGGCGCGTCAACACGGCTTTTCACCATGACGCCCCCCTTGCGCCCGCTCGCAGGCGCCGCGTCAGCTCCGCCGCCGACGCGCCACGCCACGGACATCGACGCCCGTCAGGGGCTTATATATATAAGAAAGGAGACGACATATGGACATCAACAAGCTGACCCAGAAGTCGGTCGAAGCCCTCCAGGCTGCTCAGGCCCTCGCCGTCGAGCACGGACACCAGGAGGTCGGCTCCGAACACCTCGCCCTCGCCCTCACCGAGCAGCAGGACGGCATCCTCCCGCGCCTCCTCGCCCGCCTCGACATCCCCGCCGCGCGCGTCAAGGACGCCCTCACCGCGCGCCTCCGCAAGCGCCCCAAGGTGTCGGGCTCCGGGTACAGCCGCGATCAGGTCTACGTCACCCGCGAGCTTCAGCAGGCCATCAACGAGGCCCACCGCGTCGCCAACGCCATGAAGGACGAGTTCGTCTCCGTCGAACACCTCACCCTCGCCTTGCTGGAGGCCAAGGACGCCCCCGGCGGCGCCGCGCTCCTGGAGGCCGGCCTCGATCCCGAAAAACTCCTCAAGGCCCTCACCGAGGTCCGCGGCGCCCAGCGCGTCACCAGCGCCACCCCCGAGGCCTCCTACGAGGCCCTCGCCAAGTACGGCACCGATCTCGTCGAGCAGGCCCGGCGCGGCAAGCTCGACCCCGTGATCGGACGCGATGAGGAGATCCGACGCGCCATCCGCATCCTCTCCCGCAAGACCAAGAACAACCCCGTCCTCATCGGAGAGCCCGGCGTCGGCAAGACCGCCATCGTCGAGGGCATCGCCCAGCGCATCGTCCGCGGCGACGTCCCCGGCTGGCTCCAGGACCGCACGATCTTCGCCCTCGACATGGGCGCCCTCGTCGCGGGCGCCAAGTACCGCGGCGAGTTCGAAGAGCGCCTCAAGGCCGTCCTCAACGAGGTCAAGCAGAGCGAAGGCCGCATCATCCTCTTCATCGACGAGCTGCACACCATCGTCGGCGCCGGCAAGGCCGAGGGCGCCCAGGACGCCGGCAACATGCTCAAGCCCATGCTCGCACGCGGCGAGCTGCACTGCATCGGCGCCACCACCCTCGACGAGCACCGCAAGTACATCGAGAAAGACGCCGCCCTGGAGCGACGCTTCCAGCCCGTCATGGTCGATCCCCCCTCCGTCGAGGACACCATCTCCATCCTCCGCGGCATCAAGGAGCGCTTCGAGGTCCACCACGGCGTCCGCATCCAGGACGCCGCCCTCGTCGGCGCCGCCACCCTCTCCCAGCGCTACATCACCGACCGCTTCCTCCCCGACAAGGCCATCGACCTCGTCGATGAGGCCTGCGCCATGCTCCGCACCGAGATCGACTCCATGCCCTCCGAGCTGGACGCCGCCACCCGACGCGTCATGCAGCTCGAGATCGAGGAGGCCGCCCTCAAGCGCGAAAAAGACAAGGCCAGCCAGGACCGCCTCGACGCCCTCCGCCGCGAGCTGGCCGACCTCAAGGCCCAGGCCGACGCCATGCGCGCCCAGTGGGAGGCCGAAAAATCCTCCATCGAGGAGGTCCGACGCCTCCGCGAGCAGCTCGAACAAGCTCGCCAGGAGCTGGAGAACGCCCAGCGACGCTACGACTACGACCGCGCCGGGCAGCTCCAGTACGGCGAGATCCCGCGCCTCGAAGCCGCCCTCAAGGCCGCCGAGCCCCGACAGGACGACGGCGCCACCCGCCTCCTCCGCGAAGAGGTCACCGAGGAGGAGATCGCGGAGATCATCGCCCGCTGGACCGGCATCCCCGTCAAGCGCCTCGTCGAAGGCGAGCGCGAAAAACTCCTCCGCCTCGACGACCTCCTCCACCAGCGCGTCATCGGCCAGGATGAGGCCGTCCAGCTCGTCGCAGACGCCGTCCTCCGCGCCCGCTCCGGCATCAAGGACCCCAACCGCCCCATCGGCTCCTTCCTCTTCCTCGGCCCCACCGGCGTCGGCAAGACCGAGCCCGCCACGACCCTCGCCAGCGCCCTCTTCGACACCGACGAGGCCATGGTCCGCATCGACATGTCCGAGTACATGGAGAAGCACGCCGTCTCACGCCTCATCGGCGCCCCCCCCGGCTACATCGGCTACGAGGAGGGCGGACAGCTCACCGAGGCCGTCCGACGCAAGCCCTACGCCGTCATCCTCTTCGACGAGATCGAAAAAGCCCACCCCGACGTCTTCAACGTCCTCCTCCAGATCCTCGACGACGGACGCGCCACCGACGCCCAGGGGCGCACCGTGGACTTCAAGAACACCGTCATCATCATGACCTCCAACATCGGCTCCCCTCACCTCCTCGACGGCCTCACCCCCCAGGGCGAGATCAGCGAGCCCGCGCGCGACGCCGTCATGCGCGAGCTGCGCGCCCACTTCCGCCCCGAGTTCCTCAACCGCATCGACGACCTCGTCCTCTTCAAGCCCCTCACCCAGCGCGAGATCGGGCAGATCGTCCACCTCATGACCCACAGCCTCCGACGACGCCTCGAAGCGCGCGGCGTCCACCTCCACCTCACCGACGCCGCCGTCGCCCTCGCCGCGCGCCAGGGCTTCGACCCCGTCTACGGCGCCCGACCCCTCCGCCGCTACCTCCAGCGCCACCTGGAGACACGCCTCGGACGCGCCCTCATCGCCGGAGAGGTCGCTGATGGCGCCACCGTCACCGTGGACGCCCAGGGCGAAGACCTCACCGTCCACGCCCAGAGGTAGACCCCGACGCACGCTTGAGGCATCGTGCACCGCGGCGCGCCTGACCCCAGGCGCGCCGCGTGACGTATCCTGCTCACCACGCGCGGAGTTCGCTGTGCAATACGAAGATTACTATAAAGTCCTCGGCGTCGAGCGCAGCGCCACCCAGGACGAGATCCAGCGCGCCTACAAGAAGCTCGCGCGCCAATACCACCCCGACCTCAACAAGGACGACGACGCCGAGGACCGCTTCAAGCTCCTCGGAGAAGCCTACGAGGTCCTCAAAGACCCCGAAAAACGCAAGCGCTACGACGCCCTCGGCGCCAACTGGCGCCACGGACAGGACTTCACCCCGCCCCCCGGCTGGGAGCAGGGCTTCGGCGGCGGCTTCGGCGGCCCAGGCGGCTTCAACGTCAACTTCAGTGGAAATGGAGGAGATTTCTCCGACTTTTTCAATGCATTCTTCGGCGGCGCGGGCAGCATGAGCGGCATGGGCGGCATGGGCGGACGAGGCCGCCCCGGC
This sequence comes from Myxococcota bacterium, assembly GCA_963169075.1. GTDB lineage: Bacteria > Myxococcota_A > Bradymonadia > Bradymonadales > CAUJGC01. The sequence goes on along the minus strand of CAUJGC010000143.1, from coordinate 11,053 downwards.
GCCGGAGGCTTCCCCCGCGACGGCCGCGACTACGAGCTGGAGATCACCGTCACCCTGGAGGACCTCGCCGCCAGCGCCCGCAAGGAGGTCAACCTCCAGGTCCAGGAGCCCGACGGACGCGGCGGCCTCAAGACCTCCACCCGCCCGGTCGCCTTCACCATCCCCGCAGGCGCCACCGAGGGCACCACCATCCGGCTCGCCGGGCAGGGCTCTCCGGGCATGGCGGGCGGGCGCGCAGGCGACCTCCGCCTCAAGCTCCACATCGCGCCCCACCCCCGCTTCACCCTGGAGGGCCACGACCTCACCACGCCCCTCTTCGTCACCCCCTGGGAGGCCGCCCTCGGCGCCCGCGTCCCCGTCGCCACGCTGGAGGACGAGGTCACCCTCACCCTCCCGCCCGGCGTCCAGAGCGGCCAGCGGATGCGCCTGCGCGGCAAGGGCCTCCCGCGCAAGGGCGGGCAGCGCGGCGATCTCTTCGCGGAGCTTCAGCTCCGCGTCCCCAAGCCCCTCTCTGATGAGGAGCGCGCCCTCTTCGAGCAGCTCGCCGCCGCCTCGAGCTTCAACCCGCGCGCCTGATGCGTCACTCCAGCGCGTCCTCGACCTCCACCCGCCCGGTGGTGCCGTCGAGGACGACGGGGATCCAGAAGGAGGCGACCTCCGTCAGCGTGCGCTCGTAGCGCATGGTCCGATCCCCGACGCGCACCGTGAGCGCCGCGCGGGCGCTCTCCGCCCCACGACGCAGCGCGAAGTGAACGCCGACTTTGTAGCGCCGCCCCGGCTCCAGCGCCGAGAGGCGGACGCGCTCCGGCACCTCACCCTGGGTGTCCCCGTCGTGGAGCGGGTTGTCCCAGGTCAGCTCCGGATCGCCAAACTCCGGGTTGAGGTTCTCATAGAAGACGTCGTTGGGGTTCACCTCCCGCGGCCCCAGGTACGAGAAGGGCCCATAGGAGCCGTCCGCCTCGCTGCGGAGGACGTGCAGATCCAGATCCACTGCGCTGTCCCAGGAGAGCGTCAGCTCGATCGGCGCCGGGTCCGGGAAGAGATCCAGCACCAGCGTCGCCGGGCGACACGAGATCAACCCCGTCAGCTCGCTCTCCACGTTGAGGCTGATCGTGTAGAGCCCCCCCACGTCGCAGCGGAGGTTGAAGATCGGCGACTCCAGATCCGGGGTGATCTCCAGCTCCCGGCTCCGCTCCGGCGCGTCGATCTTCCACCGGTAGATCAGCGGCCCCTCCGCCGGGTCGCGGCTCCCGCGCCCGTCCATCCCCGCGTTCTGGCTGCTGAACCCCGCCAGGCGCGAGATCGAGCGCGCGTTGCCCAGCACCCCGAAGATCCGCGCGGTCGGGCAGATCGGCCCGCCCAGCACCTCGTAGCGCGCCTCCAGCCCCCCTGCGCTCTGCGCCCGCAGCTGCGCCCGCAGCGGCGTGGGCGGCGAGGACGGGGCGTAGCGGAGCTGGACCTGGAGCAGCTCCTGAGGCGCCAGGTCCAGGGGGAGCGACGGCGGCTCCACCACCTCCAGCCCGCCCGCCGCCCCCTCCAGCTCCAGCCGCGTCACCGTGATCGGCTCGCTCCCGCAGCTCCGCAGCGTCGCCGTCGCCGTCGCCTCCTCCCCCGGAGGCAGGTAGCCCAGCTCGCTGCGAAGCGTCAGAAAGTCCATACACTGCGCCTCTTTGGGCAGCGCCAGCCCGGTCAGCGGCACCCGGATCGCCGCACCGCCGCGCGGCTGGATCAGGAGCGTGTTGTTGTAGGGCGTCTCGCGGCCCCCCGCCAGCGCGGTCGGCCGGAAGCGCACCACCACCTCCCGCGCCTCTCCAGGCGTCAGGATCGGCCCCCCCTCGCCTTGAAAGAGCGTGAAGGCCTGGCTGCTGCTCTCCAGCGCCAGCCGCTCCAGATCAATATCAACGAAGCCTTGATTCCTCACATTCACCGAGGAGAACACCGAGTTCAGCAGCCCCACGCTCCCCAGGTCCAGCGCCTCCGGGCTGACCCGGAGCGGCGAGACGAGGATGAGGCCGTCGCTCTCCACATCGGCGGAGGCGTCCTCCGCGTCGGCGTCTGCGGCGGCGTCCAGGTCCGCGTCCAGCGCCGCAGCGTCGAGGTCGTCCCCGGCGTCCCCGGCGTCCCCGGCGTCCGGCGCGACGCAGCGACGCGCGTCGCAGCGCTGGCCGCCCGCGCAATCGCTGTCCACCCGGCACTCCGGGGCGACCGGGTCGCCGCAGGCGACGAGGAGCAGCAAGAGGAGCCCCGCCCGCGCCGCCCTGTGGGCCGCGGCTCGCTCCGCGCCCTGTTGTCGGTGGCGAGCGCAGCGAGGTCGGTGCTCCCCCGTCACGGGGGGAGCCGGCGCCGTGCGTCCGGGCTTTGCCCGGACGTTACGGCGCCGAGGGGGTCGCGAGCGGAGGGATCGCATGGGGTGCCTCATCAGACCGTCAGCGAGGGGAGGCGCCCGAGGGGGGCGCGGCGCCATGATACCAGAAGCGCAGGAGCGCGGCTGCGGGCTTCCCGCGCGGCGTGTAGCTGCGGTCGCCCGGATCGCTGAAGCCGAACCAGTTCCACAAAAAGAGCCCCTCCAGGCGCGGGTCGTCGCCCCAGGTGCGGTAGAGGGCGCGGTAGCAGCGGAGCTGGAGGTCGGGATCGGGCGTCCCTCTCGGTCGGTAGTCCCACGGGTGGTGCGCCGCCTCGGAGTGGGAGGGGTAGCCGACCTCGGTGAAGAGGTAGGTGCGCCCCTCCCGCGCGGCCCAGCCCCGCAGGCGGGCGATGAAGGGCTCCCAGCCGCGCACCAGCGCCTCCTCGTCGGGGTCGGGCTGATCGGAGAGTTCTTGATAGGCGGTGACCCCCACCACGTCCAGCGCGTCCCAGAAGCCCACCGGCTCGAAGTGATCCCAGTTGGCCGAGTAGGTCAGGCGCCCCGGGAAGACGCCCCGGACCTCCTGGATCAGCGCGCGCCACCGCGCCTCGAAGCGCTCCCGCGACACCAGCTCCGAGCCCACCGAGAAGAGCGCGACCTCCGCCTCCGCCGCCAGGCGCGCGTAGCGCAGGATGAAGGCGCGGTAGCTGGACCACCACGCCTCCTCGTCCGCTGGCGCCAGCGTCCCGCGCCACTCCCCGCGCCCGCGACGCTCCAGGTGGATGATCGGCAGGAGGAAGACCCGCAGCCCCCGCGCCCGGGCGAGCGCGCAGACCTGGCGCACCTCCTCATCCTCGGCGGACACCTCCGGGCTCGGGCGCAGCGTCGTCGCCTTCACGTCCGCCTGCGCCCAGCGCACCACCAGCTGCACGTCGCTGGCCCCCACCGCCGCGATCTCGTCCAAAAGCTGCCCGTAGATCGCCACCCGCTCCTCCCGCGACGACGCCGACGCGAAGAGCCCAAGCGACACCCCCCGATGGAAGCTCGCCGGACGACGCAGCGGCGCCGCCAGCCCGGCGGTCGCCGCCGGCGCCGCAGGCGCCGCCGACGCCGCAGGCGCCGCAGGCGCCGCAGGCGCCGCAGGCGCCGGCACCTCCTGACGGCACGATCCCCCAAGCGCCCCAAGCGCCCCAAGCGTCGCCATGACGCGGCGCGCCGCTCCCCATCGCAGCGGTTTGTTCATCATCGACCAGCGCGTTATAGTGCAGGTGAAGCCTCGTCCCGAGCATCGCGCCCGGCGTCGGCCCCACATGCCCCCCAGGAGAGCCCAGATGTCAAGCCACCTCACGCGCCACCTCAGCGCCACAGCGCTCCTGATCGCCCTCGCCGCCTGCGGCGGCGAGACGGTCGATGTCGGCAACGGCAACAATTCACCATCAAATAACAACACAAACCAGAACAATTCACAGCAAAACAACAGCCCCGCCAACAATCCGGTCAACAACAACCCCGCCAACAACAACCCCGCCAACAACAGCGCCGCCAACAGCACGCCGGGCTGCACCGAGACGACGCTCTACCCGGATGATGACGGGGACGGGTTCGGGGGCGACGGCCCGACGACGCAGCGCTGCCTGACCGCAGGGGAGTCGGTGGCGGGCTACAGCCGCAGCGGCGGGGACTGCGACGACACCGAGGCGTGGATCAACCCCGGCGTCGATGAGGTCTGCGGTGACTTCCAGGACGAGAACTGCGCGCTGGTGGACGACACCTGCCCGACGACCCGCACCGCCGACCTGGACGAGCCGACGTGGGCTTGCGACGGCGCGCCGCCCAGCAACGTCCTGGCCTGGGCGCGCTACCCCGACGGCGGCGGCTACTTCCGGGACGGCGGCTGCTTCATGATCTTCGAGGGGCTGCCGGGCGAGTTCTACGTCAAGCGTCGCCTGGAGCGGGCGAGCGCCGACCCGGGCTGCGACACCACCAACGGGTGCGTCTGCCCCAGCCTCAACGGCTGGCCCAGCTACGACCGCCGCCTCTACGCCTTCCTCCTGGCGAGCGCGCCGGAGACGTGCGAGGAGATCTCGATCCTGGATCACGGCGGCGAGTCCCAGCCCGTCTCCAACGCCTGCCGTAAGTACTTCTACCAGATGCACTATCCGGGGCAGGACCTCCCCCTCTCCTTCTTCGCCGCAGGCGAGTCCACCGCGCGCCGCCGCCTCAGCGACTTCCCCACCATCGAGGTGGCCTGCGCGGAGGACGCCCCCCACGCCAACCTCCCCTTCCAGAGCCTCCTGACCGCTCCGGTGGAGATCAACCCGGGCTTCACGGCGAAGTGACCCCCCCGGCCCCGTAACCTCCTCTTCGCTACGCTCTCAGGAGGAACGGGGCCGGCCCCCCCCGTGAGGGCAACCCCCCCGGCCCCGTAACCTCCTGTTCGCTACGCTCTCAGGAGGAACGGGGCCGGCCCCCCCCGTGACGGGGGGGCACCGACCTCGCTCCGCTCGCCACCGGTCGGGACGTCGCTGGCGCTCCCCGCTCCCTGCGGTCGCCCGCGGCCCCCAGGGCCGCGCCTCCCTCCCCCAGCGTCCCCAGCGCCCCCAGCGACCCGTCGGTGTCCCCCCGTCACGGGGGGGACCGGGGGCGTTCGTCCGGCCGAGCAGGCCGGACGTTACGCCCCCGGGGGGGTCGCCCGGAGTCTACGCCTCCCGAGGGATCACTTCGGCGCCAGGTCTTCAAACGAGGGGAGGCCGCGGGGGGGCTTGGCGCCGGGGGAGGCGTCGGGGTTGAAGAGGCCGGAGCAGAGGGGCTTGTTCTTGCCGTCCTGCTGGACGGTGAGGAGGAAGGCGGCGTTGTCGTGGGCCTTGGCCTCGACGGCGACCTTGGCGAGATCGGCGCAGGAGGGCTCCTTCTTGTCGGCGGGGAGGAGGCAGAGGACGATGGGGAGGGGGGCGAGGCCGTCGGGGAGGTCGGGGGTGGTCTGGAGGACCTCCTGGATGGCGGCGGCGGGGTAGGCTGCGGCCTTCAGGCAGCCGGCCTTCTTGAGGGCTTTGGCGGCGTCGCTCTGGGAGCCCTCGGTGCGCTTCTCTTCGCGCTTGATGGCGCCGAGCATGACCATCTCTTCGCGCTTGAGGGCGGCCTGCTTCTTGGCCTCTTCAGCCTCGGCCTTCTCGCGCTCCTTTCTATCTTTTTCCTCCTGGATTTTGCGCGCCTTTTCCTCAGCAGCGAGGCGCTTCTCTTCGGCCTTGCGGGCGGCCTCGGCTTCTCGGGCGAGGCGGGCTTCTTCGGCTTTGCGGGCAGCTTCGGCCTTGCGCTCTTCGTCGGCGCGGGCCTTGGCTTCGCGGGCGAGGCGAGCCTCCTCCTCTTTGCGCGCCTTTTCCCCTTCTTTACGCGCCTTTTCTTCAGCAGCGAGGCGTGCGACTTCATCGCGGCGCGCCTGGTCCTCGGCGGCCTTGCGCTCGGCTTCGGCCTTGCGCTCGGCGGCGGCGCGGTCCTTCTCCTCAGCCGCGAGGCGCTTCTCTTCGGCCTTGCGTGCGGCCTCGGCTTCTCGGGCGAGGCGGGCTTCTTCGGCTTTGCGTGCGGCCTCGGCCTTGCGCTCTTCGTCGGCGCGGGCCTTGGCGTCGCGGGCGAGGCGGGCCTCTTCCTCTTTGCGCGCCTTCTCATCGGCGGCGAGGCGTCGGCGCTCGTCTTCGATGCGTCGCTTGTCCTCTTCGAGGCGTCGCCGGGCCTCCTCGGGGGAGGCGGGCGCGGCGGGGGTGGGGTTGACCCAGATGCCGGTGTTGTCGGGCTCGTTGTTGACGAAGCGGCCGTCGTAGCGTCGTCCGTCGGGGAAGACGAGGGAGCCGGTGCCTTCGCGGCTCCCGGCGTTGAAGGCGCCGGTGTAGACCTCACCGGAGGCGTAGGTGAAGACGCCGCGTCCGTGGGGCTTGCCAGCGGCCAGCTCGCCGTCGTAGCGGTCGCCGTTGGCCCAGGTGTAGAGGCCCTTGCCGTGGGGGACGCCGGCCTGGAGCTGGCCGGTGTAGGCGTCGCCGGAGGCCCAGGTCCAGGCGCCCTGGCCTGCGGGGACGCCCTTGTTCAGCTCGCCCTCGTAGCGGTCGCCGCTGGGCCAGACCCAGACGCCCTTGCCGTGGGGGTAGCCGTCGTCGAAGGCGCCCTGGTAGTGGGAGGTCTCGGCGGTGCCCTCCATCCAGTGGGCGTCGCCCTGGGCGACGGCCTTGCCTGCGGAGCACTCGCCCTTCCAGACGATGAGGTCGTTGCGCTGGGGCTCGGGGTTCCAGATCTTGCAGGTGGTGTTGGGGTCGGTGAGCCACTCACGGGTGGCGTTGGCCTGGGTGGTCTGGGTGACCTGGGCGGTGGTGTCGACGGCCTTCTCGGTGACGGGGCCGCCGAAGCAGCCGAGGGAGAGGATGAAGAAGACGACGAGGGCGACGGCGTAGAGGACGCGGACGCGGCGAGAGGTCTTGTTCTTTCGTATCATCGTGTGATGCTCGCTTGGGGGATCGAGAGATCCAGCCTGAAAACTATAACGTCATGCCGCGTCAACGCGCGGCAGGCCTGGGCTTGAGAGGGCGGGCTAGCGCTTGGCCGGGCGGCTGAAGGCGCTGCTCCGGGTGGCGACCGCGTGGACGAGGCTCGGGGCGTGGAGCCCCAGCGTCACCCCGAGCTTGCCGTGGGCAGTGAAGGTGAACTCGCGGCGGCGACGCCAGATGGCGGGGAGCATGACGTCGGCGGCGGCGTCGGCGCTCCACATGAGGGCGGCGGGGCGGTTGTCGGCGCGCTCGGCGTGGTAGACGCCCTGGTTGTCCACCTGGGCGATCTCGCTCTCGACGAAGCCGGGGTAGATGAGGGTGCAGGAGGTGCCGGAGCCGTGCAGCTCCTGGGAGAGCGTGAGCCCCACCGCGCGGAGCGCGAACTTGGAGGCGGCGTAGGCGCCCGCGCCGGGGAGGGTCAGGGTGCTCATGACGCTGCCCACCAGCGCCAGGCGGCCGCGGCGGCGGCGCAGCTCGGGGAGGGCGGCCTGGGCGGTGGCGACGGCGCCCAGGACGTTGATCTCGAGCTGGCGGCGCCACTGGTCCAGGGGGATCTCCTCGACGCGGCCGTTGACGGAGCAGCCGGCGTTGGCGATGGCGACGTCGAGGCGCCCGAAGCGCTCGGTGAGGGCGCGGCAGGCGTCGTGGACCTCGGCCTCGACGGCGACGTCGCAGGGGGCGACGAAGGCCTGGGCGCCGGCGGCCTGGACCTCGGCGGCGACCTCGTCGAGGCGATCGCGGCGTCGGCCCGAGAGGGCGAGGTGCGCGCCCTGGGCGGCGAGCTTCAAGGCGAGGGCGCGGCCGATGCCGCTGCCCGCGCCGGTGATCCAGACGACGTGATCGTGGTAGGGTTGAGACATCGCGCGCTCCCTGGGTGGAGGGTTCCGGCCAGACAGGCGCCCTTTTAGCCGATCCTGGCATGGGATGCCAACCCCTGGCTGCGGCGCGCTTGATCTCCACCGGCGCGAGGGATAAAGGACGGGGCGCGTCCTGACGCCGCATGGAACCATCACCGAGAGGAGCCCCGATGGAGCACGAGAGCCCGAGCCGTCCGAAGCCGCTGCAAGTGGTCCCCATCACGCCGCCCGCGCCGGAGGTGCAGGCGCGCCGCGGGGCGCGCTTCGCCGCGTCGGGGGAGAAGCCGACGCGTTACACGCTGCCTGCGGAGCTGCGCTCGGGCTCGCCGGTGGGCTACCGGACGCGGGTGGCGCTGACGGAGGAGGAGTCCCGGCAGGCCATGGAGCTGCTCTCGCTCCAGCGCCCGAGCCGCTTCGTGCCGGGGCCGGCGGTGAGGGAGCAGGAGCTTTTTGAGGAGTGCGCGCTGGGGGTGCTCTCCGCGCGGCAGTCCACCAACTACCGGGGGCACCGGCAGGTGACCTTCGGGCCGGGGGACTCGGAGCGGATCATGCATCTCCTGCGGAGCCTGCGGCACCGGGACGCGGAGGTGCTGGAGGGGGCGTCGCACACGCACATCGTGCTCTCGCGCCCCTACCGGACGCCGTTCACCTTCCTGCTGACCTTCATCGGTCACAAGCCGCTGCTGAACCTGGCGACGGTGCCGATCCGGGCGCTGCGCAAGCGCTTCCAGCACGTCGATGACATCCCCACCATCGGCTACCTCCAGCACCTGCACCTGGGGATCCTGGCCGACGCGATGGAGCGGGCGGCGGTGATCGCCTCCAGCGGGGCGCGGCGGGCGCAGGTCCACATGGCGCCCTTCTGCTCGGAGGCGCGCCGGGCCGACAACGCGCCGATGCTCAACGCCCTGGAGGAGCTCTGCGGGTTGAGCGCGCGGGATCGGATGGAGGGCTGGCGCGTGGCGCTGGTCGCCCAGGTGGGGAGCGCCCCCCCCGAGGAGGTGCTCGACCTGCCGCGCCCGCTGGCGCGGAAGGTGGGGGCCAACCTCCTGGCCTTCCGCAGCGAGCGCATCCTGCCCGGCGAGAACGCCGAGGAGCGCGCCCCGGCGGTCTACCAGCAGCCGCAGGGCATGGACGTCCCCGATGAGCTGACCGTCCAGGCCGGGCGCGCGGGCTACAACGCCTTCGCCCACTGGACCGGCGGGGACCGCGAGCGCGCCAAGCACCTCCTGATGCTGGAGCGCATCGACGCCCTGACCCCCGCAGGCAAGGCCCGCCTGAGCGAGGTCCGCGAGAAGCTGGACGAGGTGGCCGACCGCGTGATCGCCAACCTGCCGCTCTGGGCCGACCTGCCCACCGGGCGGCGCCTCTCCAGCAACACCGCCCGCGGCAAGAAGGCCTTCGCCCTCACCGGCCAGCGCATCTACCTCGGCGGCCTCTCCCGCGCCGAGGTCGAGGCCGAGGGGCTGGAGTGGGAGCTGGCGGTGCGGGCGGTGGGCGCAGCCTCGGCGCGCTCGGCGCTCTTCTGCGAGCTGATGGGGGTGACGGCGCTGCCGGAGGGGTGCGATCTGCTGGCGGGGGTCTGCATGATGGCCGGGCCGGTGAACCAGAACGACGTCGGCAAGCAGTTCTACGGCCACGCGGACCTCTTGACCTCCCGCTTCCCCGGTCGGGACGTGGCGACGCTCCTGGTCTGGACCCTGAAGGCGAAGACCGTCGCAGACCCCATCGGCAACGAGGAGCAGCTCATGAACCCCCAGCGCAAGGGCGCGCTGGTGGAGCTGCGCCCGGCCCCCCACGAGGTGATCCAGCTCCGCCGCGCCGGTCGCCTGGAGCCCATGCGCCTGCGCGACGGCAAGACCAGCGAGGAGCGCGCCTTCTGGGACGTCTGCAACTTCGTCACCGACCCTGACGGCCAGGAGATCCCTGGCAACCGTGGCCTGGCCTGGCCGGAGCGCTGGAGCCGCGAGGCGGTCTGGCCCTCCGCTGATTGAGAGAGGAGACCCATGACGACAGAACGAGAGATCCAACGATCAACGCGGCTCCTGGGCGCCGCCCTCCCCCTGGCGGCCCTCCTCCTCTGCGGCGCGGGCTGCGCCGTGCAGGAGCCCGCCACCCGCCTGGAGAAGGCCCGCCTCACCGGCCTCTCCTTCACCGAGATGGACGTGGAGCTGGGCTTCAAGGTGGACAACCCCAACGGCTTCGAGCTGCCCGTCGCCCACGTGGACTGGAACCTGGAGCTCTTTGACGGCCCCTTCGCCGAAGGCGTCGCCCAGATCGCCAAGACCCTCCCCGCCCAGGGCGAGCTGGGCTTCGATGTCCCCGTCACCATCACCCTCGCCAGAGCCGCCCAGAGCGCCAAGCGCATCCTCGACGGCAAGCCCCTGGCCTGGCGGCTGACCGGCGCGGTCGCCTTCGACTCACCCTTCGGGGTCATCTCGGTGGACTTCGACCGCGACGGCACGTGGAAGAACCCCCTCCAGCCCTTCGGCCTCCTCTGGCAGGCCATCCGGGAGGGGGCGGTGGCCGCGGGGGGGGGGGGGGGGGGGGGGGGGGGGGGGGGGGGGGGGCGGGGGGGGGGGGGGGGGCCCCCCCCCCCCCCCCCCCCCCCCCCCCCCCCCCCCCCCCCCCCGCCCCCCGGGGTTGGGGGGCCGGGGCGGCCCCCAACCGAGAGCGCCTCCACGCGCCCCGGGGCCCGCCACCCCGGCACGGCGACGTGACAAAGGCCCAGCGCCAGCGCTCCGCCAGCGCTCCGCCGTCACTCCTCGTTCGACACGCTGTCGAAGATCTCCGGCTGCGGGCGCGGCGGACGCGGGATCGGCGTCACGTCACCCTCGACGATCATCTTCATGCGCTTGTACGGCGGCAGACCCGTCCCGGCGGGGATGAGGCGGCCCATGATGACGTTCTCCTTGATGCCGCGCAGATCGTCCGTCTTGCCGCAGATCGCGGCCTCGGTGAGCACCTTCGTCGTCTCCTGGAACGAGCTCGCGCTGATGAACGAGTCGGTCGACAGAGACGCCTTGGTGATGCCCAACAGGAGCGGCTCGGCGACCGCCGGCCGGCCTCCGCGCCCGATGATCTTCTCGTTCTCCTTCTCGAACACGTGCTTCTCGACGTGCTCGTCGACGAGGAACGAGGTGTCGCCAACGTCCTTCACGCGGACGCGGCGGAGCATCTGGCGCACGATCGTCTCGATGTGCTTGTCGTTGATGGTCACCGCCTGGCGCCGGTAGACCTGCTGGATCTCGTTCACCAGCCACGCGGCGAGCTCCTTCTCGCCCTTCACGCGGAGGATGTCGTGCGGGTTCTGCGGGCCGTCC